>QQUD01000984.1 GCA_008501785.1 Chloroflexota bacterium | reverse complement strand
CCTAACTGAGGAAGAGCGGGTTGGCCCTCAGGGTGCTAGGGCAGAAGAAAGAGCATTAAATTTATTAATTGCCTTTAGAAATAGAGACATCGAAAACATCAACTCTTATGCTTTACTAGATATTAACGGCAACATTTTATTTGAATATCCGCGCACTGAAAATAAAGGTAACGAATCAAACCGTATTTATTTTACCAACGTTGTGGAGACAGGAACTGTTTATGTCTCTCCGGTCGAATTTTCTCCAGAAACTGGAGAGCCTTTCTTTTATTTTAGCGCGTTGACAGTAGATAGTCTTGGTAGACAAGTTGGCGTTCTACGTGCTCGGTACGATGCTCGTGTTTTGCAACAGTTAATCAACCGTAGTTCGGGGTTAGTAGGTGGGGAATCATATGCTGTCCTATTCGATGAAAATTATCTTCATCTGGCTCATGGAGCTGCTCCTGAGACGATTTTCAAGTTAGTAGACATGCCTTCGTCCACAGAAGTGACTGCCTTGCAAAACACCTACCGTTTGCCTAATCTACCGCTCGAACAACTCTCAACAGATTTGCCAGAACTACAACAAAGTCTGATTGATACAGATACAACGCCAATTTTTGAAGCAACGGATGTTGCAACGGGTGCTCGTATTAACCAGGCTGCCGCCGTCTTAATGGAAGAGCAGCCGTGGACGGTTGCTTTTTTTCAACCGCAAGATGTGTTTCTTGAGCCGGTAGATACATTGATTCGACGTACGGTTTTCTTAACGTTAATAACCATATTTGTGGTTGTTGGTGTAGCAATTGCATTAGCTAATATTATTGCGCGGCCTATTTTACAACTTGAAAAGGTCGCCAATCAGGTAGCTGAAGGCGATTTAACTATACAAGCACCCGAATCATTTGATAGTGAAGTTGGTGCTTTGGCACGCGCATTCAATATGATGACAGCACAAATACGTGACTCTGTGAGCAATTTGGAAAGACGTGTTGCCGAAAGAACACGAGTGATTGAAATTAGCGCACAGGTTAGTCGAAATTTGACAACGATTCTTGATCCTGAGCAGTTGGTACAAGAAGTTGTAACACAAGTTCGGTCGGCGTTTGATTACTATTATGCTCAGATTTATTTGTGGGATGAGTCTCAGACACAATTGGTGATGGCTGGCGGTACGGGGGATGCTGGCGCAAAAATGTTGGCGCGTGGTCATGCGCTTGCCCCTGGGAAAGGGTTGGTTGGTCGTGCGGCTGAGATGAAACTGCCGGTTTTGATTCCAGATGTTGAACAGGAGAAAGGATGGTTGCCTAATGAGTTGTTGCCATTTACGAAAGCAGAAACGGCCGTTCCTATTCTCATCGGTAATGAAGTAATTGGTGTCTTAGATGTGCAGCATTCCGTAGAAAATGGATTAGGGCAGCAAGATGTGGAATTGATTCAGTCGGTTGCTAACCAATTTGCGATTGCTTACCAAAATGCGAAGAACTATGTAGAACAACAAAAACAAGCTGAATACGAAGCGCTAGTCAACGAAATTCGGCAAAAGATTCAGTCAACAACAGAGGTTGATAGTGCTCTGAAAATTGCTGTGCGTGAATTGGGGAACGCATTGGGTGCCAAACGAACGACTGTAAAATTCAACATTCAATCGGAAGAGAACGGAAATGGATATTAACCGTGGCAGGTGCGATGGAAACGGCCGTTTCTGATCATAGGAGTTTAGAAAGATGTTTCGCAAAGTATTGATTATTACCATTTCATGTCTAATAACAGTCATTGCCGCGACAGGTTGTTCCTCCGCAACATCTGTAGAACCAACCCCACTTCCCATGCAACCTGTTCGTTTGCAATTGCAATGGATTACGCAAGCACAATTTGCTGGATATTACGTCGCCCTGGATAAGGGTTGGTATGAAGAGGAAGGCATTGATTTAACCATATCCCCAGGTGCGCCCGACATCATTCCCATCGACTCAGTGACTTCAGGCGCAGCCGACTTTGCGACGAATTTATTGCCAGACCTGGCCGTTGCTATTCAAGATGGCAAACAAGTAGTTAGTGTTGCTCAAATACAGCAAGCAAATGGCCTTCTCCTTATTTCCAAGAAATTTTCAGGAATTGAAACGCCACAAGATTTTGCAGGGAAAAAGGTCGGTGTTTGGTTAGGTGGTTGGGACACGCAATTTAATGCACTTATGGCAAAAGAAGAACTTGAAAGCAGCGACTATGAATTGGTATCACAAGGGTTTTCCATGGATTCTTTTATCAATGGCGAGCTAGATGTGGCTTCCGCCATGATTTATAACGAATACCACGTTGTTTTAGAGAGCGGGATCGCTGCAGATGAACTAAACATTATTGATTATGCGGATTATGGTTTAGATATTCCTGGGGATGCACTCTTTACGAGCATCCAGAATGTAGAAGACAATCCTGACCTGGTTTTGAGAATGGTTCGGGCATCGCTGCGTGGTTGGCAATATGCTGTTGAACATCCTGAAGAGGCTGTCGATATAGTCCTTAAATATGATGAAAGTGGTGTACAGACACGCGAGCATCAGCTAGCAATGATGAATGAAATTGCAAAACTCGTGCAGGTGACAGTTCGTCCAATTGGTTTTACCGACCAGAGCGACGTTTCACGGATGATTGATACGCTTGCTAGCTATGGCATATTGAGCGAGG
>QQUD01000740.1 GCA_008501785.1 Chloroflexota bacterium | reverse complement strand
ATTATAAAAACACCGAACGTTTCAAGAGAGATGAGCCATGTTATTAAAAGAAGCTTCAACAACAGAACAGTGGGTTGTAAAACCACCTCAAACCACCGAATTATCAAAGATTACTGCGAACATTTGTCATGATGCGATAGAAAAAGCCCGTATCAAGATGAAGCCTAAGAAGCAATCTTTACCATTGACAGCGTTAATGCAACAGCGTAGCTATCTTGAATATTTTAAGTTTGAGCTTGCTGCTAGGGTGGCGCAGGAAATTGGGGCAAATGATACCCATGTGCAAGCGGTGTATTATTTTGACCCATACGAAAATCCAGATGCGACAACGGAAACAGAGCTGCCGGTTGATCCGACCGTTAACTTATTGGTTGAAGTGACGGCGAACTCGCCAGCTTTGAAGGCATACATTGAGGCAATTGACAAAGCCTTGACCTATACGATGCACGATGATTTTCCGGACTCCCGATTTAGCCGCAAAGAAACGCTGACGAACGTGATTTTGATTACAGAAGATGATATTCAAAACCGTCGTGGATATGCCGCCGCGATTGGTTCTATTTATACGCCTCACCGCAAAATTTGGGCGCGTTAATTTTTTGTGTTCTCGCAGCGAACGCACACGCTGCATGGCTAAACCAGCGTTGCCGACTTCTGCAAGAAGTCGGCAACGTGGACCGCACGAGTAGGCGTCTAGAATTTACTTGCCTGTTCGGAGTGGAGGCTTTAGCCGGAACCGTTCCGGCTAAAGCCTCCACTCAGGTAAATTGAGCGTATTGTTTGTTGTGGCTGTTCCAAAGGGAACGGCCGTTTTCATCCCGGCTACAGCCTCCACTCAGGTAAATTGAGTTTATTGTTTGTTGTGGCTGTTCCAAAGGGAACGGCCGTTTTCATCCCTGAGCTGCACGATTTGACCAAGTATGGCAAGTTCTGCAACACAAACCTCGAAGCCATTTCCTTGCGGTTAGCCAGTTAGTGAGACCGTATCGCCAACGGTGGCATTGCGTCCCCCATCAAAATCTCCAGAAGGTAAATAGAAAAAATAAATGCGGTGTGCATGGAAAGGCGTGTGCCGCTGAAAACGGTTGTGTTAATTAACCAGTTGTTCCGTGTTTGGAATGAAAGTCTAGCTTGTCTAGTCAACCTATTCCTTCGCAAATTTACCGCAGCCTATCATCCAGTATGAAGCAAGTGTGAAGGTATGTGCTGCACATGAGAAAACGGCCGTTTTTGTACAAAACGAATGAATATATGGACAAAACATTGACAAAAGCGATGCAATACTTTATTATACCTTTCAATATGAATCGAAAAGTAATGTTTTAAACCAGCTACTCTTTTATGAACGAGGTTGCAAATGAAATTTTTAAAACGAAAAGAGCAACAAAAACCCATCATCTCACTCAAAAACATCGTTAAAGCATTTCCTGTAGGCGATGACAACATTACCGTACTGCACGATATTTCTCTCGATATTCATCCTGGCGAGTTTGTCTCGATTGTGGGGCCATCCGGTAATGGAAAATCAACATTATTAAATATGATCACTGGCATCGATCGCCCTACGGCTGGTGAAGTGATTGTGACCGGCCGCAACGTTCACAAGATGAGTGAAAATCAGTTAGCAAAATGGCGGGGGCGTGAAGTTGGTATTATTTTCCAATTTTTCCAAATGCTGCCATCCCTCAGCCTGTTACAAAATGTGTCGCTGCCGATGGACTTTATGAACAAATACGGCCGTTCTGAACGCCGTCAACGTGCCATGAATTTGCTAGAAATGGTCGGACTGGCTGATCAAGCAAATAAGCTCCCTGGTATGGTTTCAGGTGGGCAGCAGCAGCGGGCCGCAATCGCCCGTGCCTTGGCAACCGACCCAAAGCTCCTCGTCGCAGATGAGCCAACTGGCAATCTGGACGCTAAAACGGCCGGTCAAGTATTTGATCTGTTTATAAAATTAGTTGAAGAACAGGGCAAAACGATGTTGATGGTCACACATGATAAACAGCTTGCTGCTCGTATTCCACGGAAGATTGAGATTGTAAACGGCCGTGTTGCTACCGATACTCAATCACAACCCAAGATTAACATGCTGCCACAGCCTTCATTCCGTGAGTCCATGGAAACCGTTTTTAATAGGCAACAATTGCCGTTAGGCAGCGCCGCTGGCGCAGGAGACTAAATTATGTTCACGCTCCTGTCAAAAGTTTGGTTCGATTTATGGCAAGATAAAACACGCACCCTGCAAGTAATGATGGTCATTGCTTTGGGTGCAATTGGCGTCGGGTTAGTCATTGGTGGCCGAAACTTAGTGGCCGGTGCAGTTTCTGAAAGTTGGCAGTTAGCCCAGCCACCAAACATCAGTCTCAGCCTTAATCCACCCATAACGGCCGAACAATTGGCCGCAATTGAGCGTATTGAAGGTGTTGCTGAAGCGGAAGGACTTTATTCGACCGGTGTCGAATGGCGAATTTCTGGCAGCGAAGAGTGGGAAACTGGTCTGCTCAATGGCCGTGATGATTATCGTAACCAAAAAATGACGCTAGATGGCTTGGTGAGTGGCAGTTGGCCGACCCGCAACACAGCCGCGATTGGTTTGACCTCTGTAGGTGTGTCTGGGGTAGGTGAAGGGGATACGGTAGACCTGCGCTTTGGCGATTCTACGCGCACTTTCGA
>QQUD01000540.1 GCA_008501785.1 Chloroflexota bacterium | reverse complement strand
ACCTCTTTGGTTATTCAGGCCGAAGCCGTCGATAATGCGGCCGTTTTCACATCATCCGATCACAACATCAGCAACCGACCACGCACAGTGGCAGCCGTTGATTGGACCAATATTCCCGCGTGGAATACCACAAGCGAGAAACACCAAACCCCAGATATTTCCACTGTCATTCAGGAAGTTGTTTCCCGTGGCGGTTGGAACAGTGGCAACGATTTGGTTCTGCTTATCACGGGGTCTGGTGAGCGCACGGCCGAATCATACGACGGGGAAAGCAGCAATGCACCTCTGCTTCACGTTGAATATGCCGTTGTGGCAGCTCCGCCACCACCAAGCAACCCACCGCCATCACCTGAAACCGAAATTGTTGCGACTGTACGCGATGAGTTTAATAGTCCATCCTTTAACAACAATGATGGTACCGTTGCTTGGGCCAGCGATTGGATTGAAATTAACGAGTCAAACGGACCTGACACGGGTGAGATTGAAGTTGAGCATGAGGATGTCTGTTTCAACAACAATTGCCTCAATGTCGAAGCAGACAGTAACTCAGGTTTCGGTGTCCTGCGCCAAGTCGATTTAAGTGCCGCCAATTCGGCCACATTGACATTTGTTTATGGCAATGATCAGTATGGTGGTGCCATCAATCTAGATGTGTCTGCTGATGGCGGAGCAAACTGGACCACATTACAAACCTATCATCTCGATGAGTATGTTAATGATGAAATTGCTATTTTTGATCTGACTCCCTATGCCGCAATAAACACCCAGATTCGCTTTATTGTGATGGATGATGACGATGGCGAAATGGGTATTGACGACATACAAATTGAATACGTTATGGGCGCAACTGAAGAAAGTGAAGAAACCAGTGGTGAAGAAGACCCGGTTAACAATCCCTCCACGACCTTCACGGTCCGAGACGAATTTAATACATCAAGTTACAGCAACAACGACGGTAGTGAGCTTTGGGGATCAGATTGGCAAGAGTTTGGCGAATCAAACGGGCCTGGTGCTGGTGAAATTGAGATTGATAGCGAAAGCTTTTGTCTTGAGGGTTTATGCCTCGTTGTTGATTCTGAGAGTGGTCCCAATGCTGGTGTTCTGCGCCAGGTTGAATTGAGCAGCGCTGAATTAGCAACCCTGAGCTTCTTCTACGGGATAGAGCCAGCTGGCACAGGTGGTGTGATTAACCTGGACGTTTCTCCAGATGGGGGAGCGACCTGGATCACTTTGGAAACCTATACGCTCGATAATCCGATCAGCGACCAATTAGCAACCTTTGACTTAACGCCTTATATGACCACAAATACGCAGCTTCGCTTTATTGTCATCGGGACTATTTATGGTGAAATGGGGATTGACAACATTCAAATTGAGATAACCCCCACAGCAGATACTGTTTACCCAACGCTGGTTGATGCAGATCAGCTACATACCAGTGGGTTAACAGGAAAGAATGTCACAGTGGCAGTCATCGACACCGGAATCTGGTCGCATCCCGCATTGAAAAACGATGACAATGATGACGATAGACTGTTGATCCAGTATGATGCGATTCGAGATGAAGAAGGGGAATTTGACGACGATGACGACAGTGGTCATGGTTCTCATATCAGCAGCATCATCGTCAGCAGCCGCAAAACAAAGAGTGGCAAATATAATGGGATTGCACCAAACGCCAGGCTTGTTTCGGTCAAGGCATTTGATAATGATGGTGCTGGCAGCTATTTGAGTGTCATTCGCGGCATTGATTGGGTTGTGGCAAACAAGGATGTTCACAATATCCGCGTCCTTAACCTTTCCTTCAGCGCACCCGTGCAATCTTATTATTGGGACGATCCCCTCAATCAAGCCGTAATGCAAGCCTGGGAAGCTGGGATTGTTGTTGTTGCCTCTGCAGGCAATAATGGCCCCGATCCCATGACGATTGGTGTACCAGGCAATGTACCTTTCATCATCACCGTTGGTGCCATGTCAGACAATTACACACCATCTGACCCTACTGATGATGAGCTAGCTTCGTTCTCAGCTGCTGGTCCAACCGTAGAAGGGTTTGTGAAGCCAGAGATAGTTGCACCAGGTGGCCATATGTGGGGTCTCATCCCCGGTTGGGCTAAGCTGGCAATGAATCATCCATCCCATAAAAAACTTGCTGACTATTTCTCCATGTCGGGTACATCGCAGGCAACGGCCGTTACCTCTGGCATCGTTGCTCTCATGTTAGAAGCAGACCCAACATTAACACCAGATGACGTTAAGTGTCGGCTGATGGCAACAGCCAGTCCGGCAGTAGACGAAAACAACAACCTGGCCTACAGCATCTTCCAACAAGGTGCAGGCCTTGTGAATGCCCAAAGCGCTAGCAATAGCACTGCTTCAGGCTGCGCCAATCAGGGTTTAAACATTGCCAATGATTTGGCAGGCATTGAACATTATGGCGGTTTAGCAAATCTAGACCCGACAACCGAGTCTTACTACATTGTTGGATTAGACGGTTACGCTTGGAGCGATGGGTTTGCCTGGAGCGATGGGTTTGCCTGGTCTGATGGCTATGCCTGGAGCGATGGCTATGCCTGGAGCGATGGCTATGCCTGGTCTGACGGCTATGCCTGGAGCGATGGCTATGCCTGGTCTGACGGCTATGCCTGGAGCGATGCAAACATGGCCGTTAACAATTGGGTACCGCAAGAGTAACATTCAAACAAAGAGTGGACCAATTTTAAAAATTGGTTCACTCTCGAAGAATTTTTATTGGGGTGCATATTATGAGAAAAACAATGAATACTTCAAAATTGGGTAGTTTCAATCTCAATTTTTTCGTGATAGGGGTTCTCGTCACGGTGGCGTCAGGGTCTGGATCACTTGTTGATTCAGGCTCGGCCACTCCTTTCCAGGTTTCCACAATGAAGGCAATTACTTCATGATGTCGGGCACGTCGCAGGCAACGGCCGTAAACAATTGGGTTCCGCAAGAATAACATGAAAAGAATTGTGCATACATAGATGCAAAGATGTAACAAGAATCCTCCATCCATTCGAGCATATTGTGTGACAAAATGTAATATTTTAGTGTCAAATATGAACACGAGGCACAAGACAAGCATGAATCAGAAGTAACGATTCATGAGGAGCCAGAAATGATCAGTCAATCAGAAACGCCTGATGATTTGAATCGGCCATTGGCAATGGCCAAACAATTTGCAGAAGCACGCGACAATATTAAGGCAGCCCGTTTTTACCGGCTGGCAGGTGAACGGGCTTTTGCTAAATATGAAAATGATAATGCACTGTACTGTTTCCAACAGGCATTGGCATTAACCCCTGATGCGCAAATAGAAAATCGTTACCATATTATGTTTGCGATTGAGCGTGTCTATAGTTTAGCAAGTCAACCCGAAGCCCGCAGCGAAAATCTAATCAGTTTAGCCGCCCTGGCAGACGCGATTGATGATGATCAAAAGCGGGCGGATGTGGCCGCACGGTTGGCGTTGTATAAGTTAGATGCAGGCGAAAATTTAGATGTGATCAGTGTCTCTCGGCTGGCGGCACGTATTGCCCAAATGGCTGGTGCTGCCGCCGCAGAGGTAGCACTCTATCTGGTTTGGTCCCGTGCCTTAATCCGGCTCGGCGATTACGACATGGCACAAGGCAAGTTAAATAAAGCGTTGATGCTGTCCCGTGCTCATGCGCTGCGAGAGGAAGAGGGGACCAGTTTGCGGTTTTTAGGAGTGGTGAGTGAGGAAAACGGCCGTTACGCTGCAGCCAAAACCTACTACAAACAAGCCTTAGCCATTTACGAAACCATAAACGACAAGCGCGGCCAAAGCCATACCCTCAACAATCTTGGCAAAGTCGCCTACGACCAGGGCGAATTTACCGCAGCCTTGCGCTATTGGGACTTTGCTCAATCTGGCTATCAAACAATTGGCGACAAACCAGGAAGCTGCCGCATCTTGATTAATCAAAGCGCCATTTGTATGGATGTTGGCGACTACACAAAAGCATTGCAATATAGTGACGAGGCCCTCTCCTTAAGCCATGAGATTCAGCTGCGCTTCGGTGAATGCCTTGCAATGATCAACATTGGCCTCATCCATAATTATCAGACCTCCTATAAAAAAGCAAACGAATATGGTGAATTAGCGCTCAACTTGGCCTTAAAAATGAAAAGCAAACGACTAGAAGGCATTGCCCGTATGTCGTTGGCCAAAGCAATGACCAAGCTAGAAAAGTGGACAGAAGCAACGGACCAATATTGGCAAGCGTTAGCTCTCTGGCATGAGCTTGATCAGGCTAATTTAACAGCAGATGTACAGGCAAGTCTGGCCGAAATAGCTCTCTTAACAAACAACTTATCAGAGGCCCAAACACACACAAACGAATTTTTAGCTGCCCTTCAAAATCGGGATGGTCTTGACGGAACAGAATCCCCCTTTCGCATCTACCTGGTTGGATACCAGGTGCTCAAAGCCGCAAAGGATTCACGTGCAAATGCAATTTTGAAAAATGCTTACGCCATGCTGCAAGAACGCGCCAAAGCAATTGTTGACGACAAGATTGAACAAATGTTTTTAGAAGAAGTAAAGGTTCACCACCAAATTGTAAGTGAATATGAGGATAATAAATAATGAAACCATTAGCGCTCGTAATTGAAGATGATATACATATTTCCGAGTTCTTTTGTTTCGTGTTGGAAGACGCTGAATACAAAACACAATCGGCAATTGATGGGCAAACTGCCCTGGCAAGGTTGCGTGTGAACACACCGGACCTTATTTTTCTTGATCTCAATTTACCGGACATTTCTGGACAAGAAATTTTGCAATTTATTCGAGAAGATGACCGGTTGAAGTCAACACGTGTCGTTATTATCACCGGTTATGGCAAAGCAATTGATGCCAAATTAGAGATGAATGCAGATTTTGTCTTGACAAAGCCTGTTGAATACGCTCAAGTACACCATCTGGCCCGACGGCTGCAACCAACACCTCAACAGTCTACATAAAGGGAAAATTATGAATCGTTTACTGATCATTGATAGCAGCCGAATCACCGCCATGTCTGTACGCAATTCACTTTACTTGAAAGCACCGCGTGTTCAAGTGTTTGAAGCAAGTAGTGAAAAAGATGCGATTACCATTGCTCTAGAAATTAATCCTGACTTGATTCTGTTAGATTTTAACAGTCCAATGATACATGCTGCCAGTATGGCAGAAGCATTGCGAAAATACCCACATTTGGAATCTGTCCCGATTGTTGGTATTTCACATGTGCGCCAGCTACGAGAGGAGGCACTGGCGATGTGTAAGCAATGTGATGATTGGTTACAGAAACCCATATCATCAACTGCACTATTTTCTGTACTTGCTCAATTTAGCGTGATGGCGTAATCACTGCATGATGGCGTTTTCAAAAATAATAAGGTAATCAAACAGGTGCCTAAAACGCCTTAATGAACCTGAAGTTACACACTTTCCGATTACCAATTAATTTCTTCAGGTTCATAATCCAGTCGAAATCAGACGATTATGAACGTCGTTAAATGTATCAGCTTTATTTTGGGAAATTTCACCCTTGGCAACCAATGACTCAACCAAAGTCAACTGCATTTGTCCCATGCGGTCCTGCAAAGGCATATTCCCATTCAGCATCAGTTCATATAGGACTGTATGAACTTTTGTAAACACGGCCGTTTCCCCTGCCCCAATTCAAACAAACGACAACCACTCACACCTAAAATCAATATACTTTCGAGAATTTTTTAAAACACTGGATCATCTGCTATATTCAAACAATCTCTGTAAAAGCATTTGGAGATTTGCGAATGAAAGATTTTATTTTGAAAACTTTACCAATCATCGCAGCGTTGGCATTAGTATTGACAGCTTGTGTAAACAGTAATGACGGCGATGTTGTTGATGGTGACGTTATTGAGCGATATTTTGGTGTGAAAACGGCCGTTACCCTACGCCCCATTCTTCAAGAAATTACCCAATAAATTTCCAACAAAAAAGGACCTCCTATGCCCTCAACCAAACGTTTACTCGGACTCTATGCCCATCCTGATGATGAAATTCTTGGACCAGGTGGCACCATCGCTCACTATGCACAAGAAGGCGCACTCATTGAATGGGTCTGTGCCACACGCGGTGAAGCGGGTGAAATTGCACCAGAAATCGATGCCACTCCAGCCAACTTGGGGGCCGTGCGTGAACAAGAAATGCTGTGCGCAGCCCACACCCTTGGCATCAAAAAAGTACACTTTCTCGACTACCGCGACTCTGGCATGGCCGGTACAGAAGATAACCAGCACCCAAAAGCTTATGTCAATTCATTGATTGATGACGTTGTGCCTCGATTAGTGAAAATCATTCGTCGTTTACGCCCGCAAGTCATGCTCACCTTTGAACCGTATGGCGGGTACGGACATCCCGATCACATCACCATTCACAAACATGCCCATGCAGCCCTCACTGCTGCTGCTGATAGCAGCTACCATCCTGAACTAGGATCAGCCTGGCAAGCATCACGCCTATTTTATCCACTCCTGCGCCTTTTCACCTTCGACGCCATGAAAGCAAAGATGGACGCCAAGGGACTAGACACAGGCTTTTTTAAAAATATTGATAAACGACGGGAAAAAGCGTGGCCCGACAGCAATTTTCAATGCCGTATCGATATGCGTCATACATTTCGTCGCAAATGGACAGCATTTCACTGCCATGCCACCCAATTTGGTTCCCAAAGTGTATTTCGCCAACTCTCAGACAGTGAATTTGCGGACATCTTCACACACGAATATTTTGCACTAGCCTATCCGCAACCAGCCAATGGTTTGATGTTAGATGACTTGTTTGCAAATCTTATACGCTAAGTAATCGGTAAACGGTTTTCGGAGAAAGAAGCAAACGCAAATAACACAGATTGTGACGCAGATGATACAAAAGGGTTTTCAAATGCTCGAATTAACAATTTCAGAATTACAAGAAAGAATGACCACCGGTACCCTTTCATCTCATGCACTCGTTTCTTCATTTCTGACTCAAATTGAAACGCTGAACCCATCACTCAACGCCGTTATCTGCACCAACCCAGATGCACTGAAAATAGCAACAGCTTTAGATATTGAACGCACAAAACAAGGAGCACGCGGCCCACTGCACGGCATCCCTATTTTGCTGAAGGACAATATCGACACGACAACAATGCCGACAACAGCCGGTTCACAAGCATTAGCCAATTCATTACCCTTTCAAGACGCCACCGTCACAAAAAAGCTGCAAGATGCGGGAGCGATTATTTTAGGCAAGGCCAATTTAAGTGAATGGGCGAACTTTCGTTCAACACGTTCAACCAGCGGATGGAGCAGTGTTGGGGGGCAAACCCGCAATCCATATGTGCTTGATCGCAACACATGTGGTTCCAGCTCCGGATCGGCCGTGGCGGTTGCTGCCAATCTTTGTGCAGCCGCCATCGGGACGGAAACGGATGGGTCGATTGTGTGTCCATCTGGCGTGAATGGTATTGTTGGGATTAAACCAACCGTGGGATTGGTCAGTCGAGCAGGTATTGTGCCGATTGCGCACAGTCAGGATACGGCTGGACCGATGGCCCGCACGGTGACAGATGCGGTTGTTTTGCTGGGTGCATTAACGGGGGTAGATGAACAAGATGAGATGACGGGGGAGAGTAACGGCCGTTTCCCCCCCAACTACACCCCATTCCTAGACAAAAATGGCCTGCGTGGCGCACGCATCGGCGTCGCTCGAAACTACTTTGGCTTCCATCCTCAGGTTGACGCAATTATTGAACAAGCAATTGAGGTGATGCGCCAACTTGGTGCGATCATCGTTGATCCAGCCAATATCGAGACCGCCAAACAACACGGCAAAACAGAAAAGGAAGTCTTGTTATACGAATTCAAACATGGTCTTAATCAATATCTTGCCGGACTCAGCCGAACTATTGACACACGCACACTACAAGACCTGATTACATTTAACGAGCAGCACCAGGCACAAGTTATGCCCCATTTTGGGCAAGAGCTATTTCTACAAGCGCAAGAAAAAGGACCGCTATCGGACACCGTCTATCAAGAAGCCTTAGCCACCAATCATCGATTGGCACGTAACGAAGGCATCAATGCCACGTTAAATGCCCATCAACTAGACGCCATCATCGCCCCCACCAACGGCCCCGCGTGGCTCACCGACTGGATCAACGGGGATCATTACGGGGGTGGCTGCTCTTCTGCGGCTGCCGTTGCAGGATATCCACACATCACTGTCCCTGCTGGATATATTCAACAGCTACCAATTGGACTTTCCTTTTTCGGTGATGCCTATCAGGAACCGACGCTCATTCGGCTAGCATATGCATTTGAGCAAGCAACACAAACAAGGCAACCTCCTCAATTTTTGGAATCGATCTAAACGCTTTGTTTTAGTCTATCTCGCCCTTTTACCAATACGTCAGGGCGAGATGGCGCGGAGATAAGGTGATTTGCTCTATTAAAGCAATGCCGCGCCATCCCGCCCCTACATGCCTGGGTTATAAAATCGTCTTCGTTTCCGTTACCTGAATGCCACGTTTGGCATATTCCGCCAATAAATCTTCATAACATCCGGCCGTTTGTCCAACATATTCCGGTGGGCAAATCCCTTTGCGTGCAAACAAGCCTTTAGCTACCTGACGGACAACAATGGTACAGGTGTAACCAGTGGTACGCGCCATTGAGGTGATGTTTGTTTCCCGATCAAAGGCATCGTACAAATCATAGGTGTAACGCACTTTGTTTCCATTTTGCTCACCTTCTATGATTACTTGCATCACTGTGAAATCTTCTTCGCCTTCCTTCATCTGCCATTGATCAAAGATGAGTTTGGATGTCAATTCTATCGGCACAACAGCTTGCCCATTGACATCGACTGGCTCCATTTGGAAAAAGCCACTGTCTCGAAAGACACGCATCAGGTTAGCATGACCAGGGAATCGTAATGTCTTTTCTTTCATGAATGGCATAGACATGGTTCGTGCTAAACTACGTAAACCATCGGTGTTGAAAGCTTCGAGTGTGCCTGCTTTGGGGAAGTTTAGCAGTTCGATGTCTGTCAATGCGGAGCGCACCACTTCCTGCCCATATTCGACAAATCGTGCAGGGCGTGTGTACTCCTCCAGCACATCTATTGGTGAAAAGACAGCTTTGTACTCATACGGCCATTCGCGCACCTGGGGCAGCCCACCGACATAACAAAGATACAGATCAGCGCGATCTAATTTTTGCGCAACGTAACCGGCAATAACATTAGACAAACCGGGAGCGACGCCGCAGTCAACAACGGCCGTTACCCCCCTTTCCATCGCCAACGCATCCAACAAAAACGGGTCTTCTGGGAAAAACGAAATATCAACCACATCTTTCCCCGCTTCAATGATTTTGCGCAATGTCTCAAATCCCATAAACCCAGGCACGGCACACACCACAAGATCACAGTCTGCCAGCAATGGCGACAAATCGTCTATGCTGCGCAAATCAGCAGCAACACCTTTTACAGGCGCAACAGTTTCCAACTGCCGCACGGCCAGTTCGTTGCGATCAACGGCCGTTACCCGAAACCCCTCCTCCAATGCCAAATCCTTAACAATTGCACTCCCCACCAACCCTGCACCTAAGACTGTAATATTCATCATTCCTCCCTTTAAAAACGTAAGACAAAACAGGGTTTTGTCCTATTAATTATTTGCAGCGGGTCAAGGCCGCGTCTTAACCAACGGATTTTTGCCAACCACCTTCCGAGAAATAAATTTATACACCTATTTGCAGCTCATAGAAAACATTGCCCCCGAATAAAGCAGCAATAAACAGCAGCACAAATACCACAATCAACATCGGTGCAATCTGTTCGCCACGCAGCACAGCTTCCTTTTTAAATGGCACATAGCGAATCAATGTTCCTTCAATTGCCCCAACCATGAGCCAAGCAACGCGCCAACCTGTCAGCTCAGCCTGCAAATAGGGCCAGAAGAATCCCCAAATGCCCATAATCAGCGCCAACATGATGGCCATTGATGCCTTGCGCTGACCTGGCGTTGGTTTAGATGAACGCAATGCTAGCCAAAATATTGCCAGCCAAACGGCCGTTCCATCCACCAAATACCCTTCAATCGCAAACGCCCACGGATTGACCCCACGCCCTTGCGACAACAGCACAAACAAGGGTCCATCCAGCAGTAAAAACAACAGGCGCAGCAGCGAATTCGGCAGCGGTTGGTAGCTCCAAATCGCAGCCACAAACACACCCACCGCCCCAATCCCCACTAGAAAGGCAATCATTATTTTAAAGTCACCATACCACCAGCCATACGTTCGCATCGTAGCAAACGTCGCCAATGATGGCAGCAAGGCTAAATAGATTAGATAAACCCATCCAACAATATTAATGGACAATTGATGCAGCTTCGAACTCATCGCACACCTGTTTGCACTTTCCACAAACCTGCATAAACGCCATTTTGGGCTACGAGATCGTCGTGACGGCCGTTTTCCGTCAACACCCCATTCTCCAACACAAAAATCCGGTCCGCATTACGCACGGTAGACAGCCGGTGCGCAATCACAATCGTGGTGCGCCCCACCACAATCTTTTCCATTGAACGCTGAATGGCCGCTTCCGTTTCATTATCCACCGATGATGTCGCCTCATCCAAAATCAAAATCGGCGGGTCTTTCAGCACAGCGCGGGCAATCGAAAT
>QQUD01000657.1 GCA_008501785.1 Chloroflexota bacterium | reverse complement strand
AAAAGGCGGCGCGGGGAGAAGACGGCCGTTTATACCCCTGGGGCAACACCTGGGAACCGAATCGGTGCGATACTGATTTTGAGAGGGTGACACCCATAACCGCATTCCCCGCCCAAAACAAGACCGGTTGTTTTGACATGGTTGGCAATGCGCGTGAGTGGACAGCCTCGCTGTGGGGCAGTGAGCCGCGCACCCCTGCGCAAAAATATGCCTACCCCTGGCAAGATGATTACCGCAATGCGTTGGGCGAACCTGCAACAATCCGACGTGTGTTTCGTGGGGGAAGGGGAAAAGAACCCCGCGATTTCCGTTGCAGCGCACGGGGCAGTGTCCTACCAGAAAAAGCGGGTCCAAAACGGAATCGACATGGATTTAGAGTTGTATTACTGTCATCATAACAAAGGTAAGAGGTAAAAAGGTAAAAGGTAAAAAATGAGTCGCTTAAAAGAACGTGCCGCCAGAAGGAGACAACAAGCAAAAGACGATAAGCAAGCAGGGTTTTGGCCAGAGCTTTGCCGTCGTATCGATGCAGGTCAGGTTATTCCAATCATCAGTAATTCCGTATTCAATGATCATATTTTTGATATTGATGGCGATCGCATCCTTGGTATAAGTGCCGGAGAAAAAAATCCAGATGGTTGGAGCATTGAAGAGCAGCTATCTGATGCCTGGGCAGATGAAGTTGGCTACCCATTACCCGAACAACACTCGTTACCGCGTGTGGCACAGTTCGACCGCGTGGTTAACAGTACGGATGATCGCGCGGCCAAGGCACGTTACCTAAATTGGTTAAAGGATTCACTCCTCTTCCTGGCTGAAGATGATGAGGATATCGATCCGGATGTAATTGAAGAGTTGAAAGATGATATTGAACAACAAACATTCTCTGATATTGCTGTAGAACTTGGTTATCCAAAGCCGGTTACAGGATTCTCCAACCCCTTGCAACATCTAGCTGAGTTAAAACTGCCAATCTACATCACAACAAGCCATTTTGATTTCTTAGAACGAGCCATCAAAGCAAATCGACGTGAACCCCGTACACAAATCTGCTTTTGGACAGGGGAACCGGCAACGTATTTACATGAATCACACAAAATGGATTACGATTTCAAACCAACCCCTGAAAATCCGTTGGTATTTCATCTATTTGGAGTAGAAGATTATCCCGAATCAATGGTGTTGAACGAAGATGATTATTTAGATTTTCTGGCGACAATATCAAAAGATGTAAAACAAAAAAAATCGCTTCTACCCGTTTACCTACGAAAAGCGCTAACGCAATCATCTTTGATTTTGTTGGGGTATCAGCTACGTGCCTGGGATTTTAGAGTGACGTTTCGAGGGTTAATTAATTCTACACCATCAAGTTTACGCACATTTAACCTGGCAATTCAATTAGATTCACAGCGGCAACGAGAATCTGCTTCAGCTAAGGAAGTTCAGGAATATTTGGAAAAATATTTTGGTGATTCCAATTTTACGGTTGAATGGAATACAACCCACGGGTTTGTTGCCACATTGTGGGAGGAGTGGAATCGATGGCATCGTTAAACAAACCTGAAGAAAGTTTGCTTGAAAATCCATATATTGGTCCACGTACTTTTCAACCCAGTGAAGCACATAAATTTTTTGGTCGAGCGCGTGAAGCCAGAAACCTGATCGGGCTGATCATTTCTCATCGATTAGTGTTATTTTATGCTCAATCTGGGTCTGGAAAAAGCTCGTTGATCAATGCCAAATTGATACCCGGTCTGACAGATGAAGGATTTGAAGTACTGCCCGTTGGTCGTGTTAGCGGCAGTAATGGGTTAACTATCAATACTGAGAACATTTTTGTTTACAATCTGATTTCCAGTTTACACCAGGAAAAAAAAGAACAACCTGGTTTCCCGCAATTCTCCTTATCTGAATTTTTAGATAATCTTGTGCAAAAGGATGGCAAGTTTCTGTATGATGAACAGCATGTCTATGCTGATGAAGTTGAGCTTAAACCACGCGTTTTGCTGATCGACCAGTTTGAAGAAATATTGACGACCAATACTCCATTTTGGAAAGAAAGAGAGTCATTTTTTCAACAGCTTGGTGATGCATTGGAAATGGACGATCAGCTTTGGATTGTGTTGGCGATGCGTGAAGATTTTATCGCTGGACTTGATCCGTATCATCATTGTTTGCCCGATGGATTGCAGACCCGTTTTTATATGCAACAATTAGATAGACGGTCGGCCATGATGGCGATCAAGAATCCGGCAGAAATCGGAAAACGGCCGTTTGCCCCAGGCGCTGCGGAAATCTTGGTTGACAATTTACGAGAAATTCGACGGGAAGAGACCGCAGGCGAGAAGTTACTCGGCGAATATGTCGAACCGGTGCAGCTTCAGGCTGTCTGTTATCAGATGTGGGAAAAATTGAAAACCATACCGGGTAAGCAAATCAGCGTAGAGGATGTGGATAAATTTGCCGACGTTAATACCGCGCTGATAAATTTTTATGAGGATACAGTTGCGGATACGGTTGCCAATACGGCCGTTTCCGAGCCTGATTTGCGTAACTGGTTTAGCACCAACTTGATCACCGAAGCCGGTACACGCAATATGGTTTATCGCGGCGATGACGAAACAGGTGGGCTGCCCACGCCAATTGCCGCTTCTGTGAAAAACAAGTTCATTTTGCGG
>QQUD01000892.1 GCA_008501785.1 Chloroflexota bacterium | reverse complement strand
TCGCACATCGTCGCAGGCTTCTGCCAATGGTTCGCTCAGTGCGCCGTGGGCTAGTGAGAGGTTCTCGGGCAATTTGTGTAGGGTATGTGCGGGGACGGTCCAATGGCTTTGCATTGCGCCGGGTGTGTCGATGCCGAGGAATTTGAGGTTTTGGCAAATGTGTTTATGCCCAGCTCCACAAGCAGGACAATCGTTACATGGATCTAACGGCCGTACCGTAACTGCATCTCCAATGGCCCAACCATTGACCTCTGGCCCAATGGCTGCAATCGTGCCAGACATTTCATGCCCCATAATTTGCGGCATATTGACGCGTTTGTCCATCACGCCGTGATAAATATGTAGGTCTGTACCGCAAATGCCAATGTGGGAAACAGCAATCTGTACTTGTCCGGCTTGAGGAGGTTCGGGAGTACAACGGCCGTTTTCTATCGTGTGATTACCCATATAAAATGCAGCTTGTGACATGTGCTTCCTTTTCTCATCGTCGCTGCGAATTTTGCAATGCTGCACCATTCGCGCTGTTTTTTCTTCCCAAAAGAATCAATGAAAAGTTTGCAAAATTTATAACGTAGATTTCGTAGATTTCTTTCTTGAATCTGCGTTTAATTGCTTTTTCATACTAACTAAATTAATGACAGAAAACTTTGTATATGAAAAATATTTTTATTAACAAAATTCTAACCGCATTTTTGCACATGTCAACCCTTGATCTATATCTAATGGGTTGTTTTAGTAAATTGCATTTTGCTTGCAAAATATAATTTTGCATATAAAATACAAAATTAGGAGGTAGACAATGGCCAAAACGGACAAATCAGAAAAGTCAAAATACCATGTTCCAGCACTCGAAAAGGGGCTAGATATTTTAGAACAGCTTTCGAGTGCCTCCACCCCGCTTTCACTCACCCAATTAGCCCAACGCTTGGGCCGTAACACAAATGAGATTTTCCGCGTTTTGACCGGTTTAGAAAGTCGTGGCTATGTGCGCCGTGAACAACATTCTGGTCATTATCGACTCTCGCTCAAGTTGTATGAACTGGCACATCAATACCCACCGATTCAAAATTTGCTAAGCGTATCGGTACAGCCGATGGATAAATTGGCCGAGGCGCTGCGCGAATCTTGCCATTTAAGTGTGATACGGCGCGGCAGTCTGGTGGTTTTACGACAATCACTCAGCCCCGCCCGTGTCAGATTATCTATTGATGTCGGTGGACGATTCCCCGTCGTGAATACAGTTTCGGGGCGGCTGCTGCTGGCTTGCATGTCTCCAGATGAACGTGCTAGATTTCTCGCCGTTGATCCAGATTATCAAAGTCTTTCGGCCGAGGCACGGGTGCAATTGGCGGCTCGTTTAGAACGTATTCAGCAAAATTGTTACGCGACGGCCGAGCATGAAACACACGTCGGGGTGCGCGATTACGCTGTTTTGATAGGAAATCCTGATGTCGGACTGGTGGCTGCATTAGCGGTTGCGTCATTGACTCCCGTGATTGAACCAAAAGATGGCGACACGATTTTGGCGCATTTGCAAGCATGTGCGCAACAAATAACAACGGAATTAGGATTTACAACGCATGAAGATTGAAACAATCTATTTTGAAGAGTATGAAATTGGTTTTTCGCGGCAAACGCTGGGACGCACGATTACAGAAACGGATTTTGTGCTTCATGCAGGGCAAACGGGTGACTTTTTCCCACATCATATGGATAAGGAATGGGTGAAAACGCAGGAATTTCAGCGGCGCATTGCGCATGGCACACTCGTTTTGAGCGTTGGTGTGGGCATGACGGCTGAGGATATTAATCCGGCAGCATTCTCTTATGGCTATGATCGGGTTCGTTTTATTCGTCCTGTGCATATTGGCGACACCATTCGCGTTCGCGCCACCATTAAAGAGAAGCGCGATCATCCCAAGAAAGCCGATCATGGGTTTGTGTCTGAGTTAGTAGAGGTGTTTAACCAGGATCAGAAAATTGTGCTGGCATGTGAACATCTTTATCTTGTGCAGCGCAAAGCATTTTTTGGGGATGAGCGTATGGAGAACAGCCATTAACGCGTTAAATTTACAAACCACGCCACCGCTTCCTGAAAACCCACGCCCGATTGTGGTGATTGGGGCGGGGGGGATTGTGAATGATGCCCATTTACCGGCTTATCGACAGGCTGGGTTTGCCGTCACCGGTATTTTTGATTTAGATGAGGAGCAGGCACGCAAAACGGCCGTTTCCTTCAACATCCCCTCGATTTATCCTGCGCTCGAAACGGCCGTTGCCGAGTCTCCTACAAACGCAGTGTTTGATGTTGCCGTGCCCGCTGCGGCGCTTCCCAAAATTTTGCCCCTTCTGCCAAATGGCGCAGGCGTCCTCATTCAAAAACCAATGGGCGCAAGTCTGGCTGAAGCCAGATCCATTTTAGAACTATGCCAACAGAAAGAGTTAAAAGCGGCCGTTAATTTCCAATTACGTTATGCGCCTTTTGTTTTGGCCGCACACAGCCTGATTGAGCAAGGCGTTATTGGCGAACTGCTTGATGTTGAGGTGCGGGTCAATGTGTTTACCCCCTGGCATTTGTGGGAGTATTTGGAAGGGGTTGCTTACGCAGAACTGTACTACCACAGCATTCATTATCTTGATTACATACGATATTGCCTCGGCAATCCACGCGGCGTTTTTG
>QQUD01000290.1 GCA_008501785.1 Chloroflexota bacterium | reverse complement strand
ACCCGGTCCCATCCCGAACCCGGCAGTTAAGTTCGTCAGCGCTGATGGTACTTGGGGGGCAACCCCCTGGGAGAGTAGGTCATTGCCAAGAGACCTTTTTTTTATTTCCCCCCTTATCTTTTCCCCCAATCAGTATAAACTTAATCTGACGTAAGATGTTGCCTTTTTCGCCTACGAATGAATCCGCAGGCTATTGTTTTGAAAACCTGATTATGGAAGTTAAATAAATAATCAGGTAATAGAAAACTACAAAATGTGGCCCTGTCATTCCCGCGCAGGCGGGAATCTACTCGACTACGTCATGGATTCCCGCCTGCGCGGGAATGACAAGTTCCCTATTACCGTTTTATTTTCTTAACGTTCATCATCAGGTTGTGGAGAGTGCAGCCGAATACGATTCATTAGCAGGCGGGCACCTTAATTGGGTTGATCTGCTTTTTTGTTTTTGAGTACAGCACGGCCGTTTTGCCAAATAATCCTCACCGACCGATCATATGTAAAATAATTCCACACCCAGTTGATAAAAACATTGAGACGGTTGCGAAAACCGAGTAAGGTCATCAGGTGGAGAGCCAGCCAAGCTAGCCATGCAAGATAGCCACGTAGTTGTATTTTGTTGAAGATGTAGGCAACAGCGCGGCTGCGACCGATTGTGGCCATCATGCCTCTGTCGTTGTAGTGGAATGTCTGTGGGGTACGGCCGTTTATATCAGCCAATATATTTTCTGCGGACAGGATGCCCTGCTGTTGAGCAACGGGGATGAGCATCGGGTATGGTTTGCCTGTTTGGTCTTGGAGATAGGTCATGTCGCCAACGGCGTAGATGTTGCTGCGGCCGATGACTTTTGTGGTGGAAGTGATGGGAAGACGGCCGTTTCGCTCTAATCGCACATCCAGCATTTCCGCCAGCGGAGAAGCCTTTACGCCAGCTGACCAGACTAGCGTGTGCGTATTGATTTGTGTGCCATCATCTAAAATAATGTGATCGTGTGCCACTTCATTGACTGGGTTGCCTAAGATAACTTCTACGCCAAGGGACTCTAGCTGTTCGCGTGCTGCCTGTTGCAGTTTTGCGGGATAGGGTGCTAATAGAAAAGGCTGCATTTCCACGAGCACAACTCGTGTTTTCATATCCCATTGGTTAAATTCTTGATTGAGGACGTGATTGTAAAGTTCATAGATGGCTCCGGCGGTTTCCAGGCCGGTTGGGCCACCTCCGGCCACGACAATTGTGGTCAACGCTTCGCGTAGCGACTCTGCTTCGGTCCAGGCTGCTTGCTCAAAGAGGGATAGAATGTGATTTCGCAGCTCAACAGCGTCACTCAATGTACGAAGTTCAAGCGCATTTTCACGGAAATTGTCGTTGCCGAAGTAGGTTGGGGTGCTGCCAGTTGCCAGGATCAGGTAATCGTAATGTTCTCGGCGGTGCATGTCGCCAATTTTTACGGTGATGATTTGATCTTCATAATCGATGCTAACGACGTCGCCTAACAGGGCACGAATATTTTTGTTTTTGCGAAAGATTGAGCGAATCGGGTAGGCGATTTCGCTGGGATCCAAGGCGCTGGTAGCTACTTGATAGAGTAAAGGGGTGAATGTATGAAAGTTGTTGCGGTCGATTAATAAAACATCGACTGGTTTGTTGGCAAGGGTGCGTGCCGCAAATAATCCACCAAAACCCGCGCCAATAATGATGACTCTCGGTTTTTCTGGGGTCGTCATGATTTCGTCTCCTGGTATTTTATTGTGTTGAGTAGTTAGAAAATACCCGCGTCTTATTGTGATATTTTTCACATTTATTATAAAAAATATTTTCTAGATTGGTGATGTTTCTCACAAAGTTCCAATTTTGTTGGTAAACGGCCGTTTCCCACCCCCCAACATCATTTCACCCAAAACATGTTGAATTTATGGCATACTTAAGCTGCATTCAAGAATTTTTGGAACTGATGAACGGAAAAAAGGATGGTGGATGATGGATTTAACAGGTTTGCATTTGCTGTTGACGTATCAATGTACCTTTGAATGTGATCACTGTTTTGTGTGGGGGAGTCCGCAGCAGAACGGTACGATGACGCTGCAAAATATTCAACATATTTTGGATGAAGGTAAGACGCTGGAAACGGTGAATTCGATTTACTTTGAGGGAGGCGAGCCATTTCTCTACTATGCGACCTTGGTTAAGGGGGTGCGCATAGCGGCAGAAATGGGGTACTCAGTGGGCATGGTCACGAATGGATATTGGGCGACATCGGTTGCAGATGCACGAAATTGGCTGGAGCCGTTTGTGGGGCTGATCGATGATTTGACGATGAGTGATGATCCGTATCATTGGGGGAGTGAGGAGGCGAAAAATGGGGGTATGCAAAAACGGCCGCTTCTTCACTCAATATTCCCATGGGTACGATTGCTGTGGCACAACCTGAAAGCAAAAATGCAATTGAAGCTATTGGACAACTTCCGCTTGGTGAGTCAACTGTGATGTATCGGGGCCGTGCGGCGGAACTGTTGGTAGATCGGGCAGAGAAATTTGATTGGGAGATGTTTAAATCGTGTCCTTATGAAGATTTTCGCGATCCTGGTCGTGTGCATGTTGATCCGTTAGGATATTTACATCTGTGTCAGGGTATTTCGCTGGGCAATATTTTTGAGACATCTTTGCAGAAAATTGTGGAGCGATTTGATCCT
>QQUD01000780.1 GCA_008501785.1 Chloroflexota bacterium | reverse complement strand
TCGATGGTGGCTCGTAAACGGCCGTTTTCCACCAGTGGTTGCAACACCGCATCGGCCACATCTTCCACATAGCTGTGACCCGCATTGAGCTGAGATACCTTCTCTTCACTCACATCAATCCCAATAATCTTGAACCCTTCTTGAGCGAAGGCGACGGCGAGCGGCAATCCAACATATCCCATGCCAACAATACCGATAACGGCTTCACGAGATGCAATTTTTTGTAATAATTCAGTTTTTTTATCCATTAGTGGGTTCCTTTACGCTTTTGTGTTCAAAAGGACACAATGTCTTACATATTATTTCTGAAAATGAATGGTAATGAAATAAACGAGTTGACATTAATTAAACCCGGTTTTGAGTTGTTTCATCTATAGTACTTTGTATGGGGAGGGATGTGAGTTTGGAGATTGGAGATTGGAGATTGGCAATTGCCAGTCTCTAGTCTCTGATTAAATCATGAGTTATCGTCAATGGTTACTTGTAAACGGCCGTTTCACGTTGCAGTGCCTGCCATTCTCGATTGAGCAGCGCATATTGCACTTCGTCGTGCCAGATATCATTGACGTTGAAGCTTTCGATAAAGTGTCCTTCCTGGCGAAATCCCATCTTTTGCAGCAGGGCGATACTGGCTACATTTTCACTATCTGCATTGGCGATTACGCGATGGATGTGTCTTTCGTTGAAGAGGTAGGTGAGGAGGCGGGAAACGGCCGTTTTTGCCAGTCCACGTCGCTGCCAGTGAGGATCAATCGTGTAACCAATCTCAGCTTGTTGAGCATCGACTAGACTTACCCCAATATCGCCGATCAATTGGTTTGTCTTAAGCCAAAATATACCAAATTGATTCCAGCGACCCATTTTGGGTTCGCCTTCAAATTTAGCACTTTGGATAAAGGCGTGTGCGTCAGACGGCCGTTTTGGATGCCAAAGCTGGAACTTCACTACGGAAGGTTCTGCTCGATAGGCAAGTAGCGCATTCGCATCTTTGTCTTGCAAAGATTTGAGTATTAACTTCTCTGTGGTGAGTGCAAACATAGCTATCGTAATATCCTTCTAAATCCCATTTTGCTTCCCCATTTTGCTTTAATGATAACAGTTTTAACAATTTGATGATAAATTTAGAGAGCTAGTCAGCATTTCAGCTAGTCAGCTTTCTGGCTGAAATGCTGAAGTGCTGAAATGCTGAAATGCTTATGAGAGGTTACACATGATAGAAAAAATCATCGGCATCGTTGGTGGTGCCGGACCATTTGCCGGACTAGATTTGTGTCAAAAGATATTGGAAGAGACGATTGCGGAAAAGGACCAAGATTATTTGACAGTGCTCAACTGGTCGCAGCCGAACCGTATTTTGGACCGAACTGAATTTTTGCTGGGTCATATGGATGAGAATCCAGGTGTGGCGATTGCTGAACAAGTGCGCCGGTTGGGAGAAGCAGGCGCGGCCGTGGTCGCGATTCCGTGCAACACAGCGCATTCGCCCCCGATTTACGATGTGATTGAAGCGGAGTTGAAGCGGCAGCAGGTACAGGTGAAGTTTTTGCATTTGGTGGAGGAAACGGCCGTTTTTCTGCAAAAACATTACCCACACATCAAACACGTCGGCATCCTCTCCACCACCGGCACCTACCGCGCCCAAATCTATCCCAACTGCCTGCAGCCAATGGGATTCGAAGCGCTGGTTCCTAACATCGAACTGCAAGAAACTCACATCCACCCCGCCATTTACGATCTCACTTACGGCATCAAAGCCACCGGCACAGCCACTCCTCGCGCCCGCACAGACTTGTTAACAGGTGCTGAAGCCCTGCGCCAACAAGGAGCCGAAGCCGTCATTCTTGGTTGCACCGAAATTCCTCTAGCAATTCCTGAAACCACAATAGATGACATGGTCGTTATCGACCCCACCCGCATCCTGGCGCGTGCCCTGATTCGTGAATCCAACCCCAATCGTCTGCAGCCGGTTGTCTCCTGAGTGGGTAGGGTGTTTTTTTGAATGGACTTTTGCATATTACCCTTGCTGTTGTTATAGTGAAATTCACCGCGAGGATAAACGATGTCTCAAAAAAATCAAACGCAAAATGATGGCTCGCAACATCTAGGATCGTCTGATGAGTTGGCAGATAAAAAACCTGCTATTCAACATGAGACGACCCTGCATGAAATTTCCCTACGTCTCCTGCAAGCGCAAGAGAATGAGCGTACCCGTCTGGCTTACGAACTGCATGATGAAATCGGCCAGGATTTGACTATTCTCAAGCTCAATTTGCAAGCTGCCTTGAAACTATTAGAAGAGGATGGTGTGCTGCTGCCAGACACGGATAAGCGGTCAAAATTGCTGGCTCAACTCTCTGGAGCATATGGCCTCTCTGAGACACTTCTCAATCAGATACGTGACCTGTCGCTCAATTTGCGCCCCACGATGCTCGATAATCTGGGGTTGGCACCAACCATACGCTGGTATTTAGGTCGGGCAATGCAATCCACCGATCTTGACATTCAATTTCACGTCCCAGCTAATTTTGGTCGCCTGCCCACAGAGGTAGAAACCACATTCTTTCGCATTGCCCAAGAAGCCGTTACAAACGTGCTGCGACATGCCCAGGCGCGTCATTTATGGGTGCAGTTGGCGCAGCGAGGCAGCATGACTGAACTCCATATCACCGATGATGGGTTGGGTTTTGCATATCCAATAAGTGAACAGGACCCACGTGCCAACGAAACATTGGGGCTGCCTGGGATGGCATGGCGAGCATCGATCATTAATGCTCAATTTGAAATTGAGACGGCTCCTGGAAAGGGGACGCGCATTAGTTTAATAGCAGCGGGGCAGCCATGAAAATTTTAATTGCGGACGACCACGCTTTATTCAGAGCCGGACTGCGCATCCTCATTGAGGCTCAACCCGACATGATCGTTGTCGGCGAAGCGGCCAACGGTCGCGAACTGCTCGATCAGACCAGCCAACTCACGCCAGACGTTATTTTATTAGACATCATCATGCCAGGTTTCAATGGCATTGAGGCAATCCGTCGTTTGCAGGCCAGTGCGCCAACTACCAGGGTTGTCGCACTTTCCATGCATGCCTCAGAAGAATATGTAGTCAGTGCATTACAAGCTGGCGCACTCAGCTATCTTTTGAAAGATGCACCCCCGGATGAACTGATTAAGGCGATTCACAGTGCTTATCAAGGAGAGCAATACCTCAGCCCACCGCTTACCGATGAAGTGATCTCAGCCTATATCCATCGCCTGGGGGATAAAGAAAACTTGATCGAACGCCTTAGTCCACGTGAACGCGAGGTGTTGCAGCTCATTGCCGAAGGGCATTCAACCAGAAACTGTGCTGCTTTACTGGGCATCTCTCCCAAGACCGTAGAAACCTATCGGGCGAACCTGATGGATAAACTGGGTCTGTATGACATCGCCTCCCTAACTCGCTTTGCCATTCGAGCGGGCTTAATTACGAGCGACAAACTCTCTCCCTAGGGAAAACCCTGATACCCGCCGTCTTTAAATTGCTTACAATAAAATCATGCATTCTATTCGGATAGTGCTCATTGATGATAGTCAAGCCTTTCTTGACGTTATTCAGAATTTCCTCAGCGGGCTAGATTTTTGCACGGTTGTCGGGGCATTCCAAAGCGGCGCAGAAGCTTTAGGTCGAATGGTTGATTTGCAGCCAGATTTGGCGCTGGTAGATTTGGTTATGCCCCGCATGGACGGCCTGGCTGTGACTCGGGAAGTTAAGAAAGCATTTCCAGAAACGGCCGTTATCGTCCTCACCATGCATGATATCGACGAATACCGCCAGGCTGCCCATGAAGCAGGCGCGGCAGGGTATGTTGTCAAATCAGAAATGGCCGATAGTTTACCTTCGCTGATCATGAACCTCGCGCAATTGGCTGCAGAGGAGTTACCAATGCCTAAAATCTTAATTGTTGATGATTCGCCAACGATACGGAAAATGATCAAAACCTCCCTCTTACCCCTTAAAGCCGAGTTTGGAGAGGCCGGTGCTGGGCTGGAAGCGATCGAACAATTGGCCTTAAAAACTTACGATCTAATGATTTTGGATTTGAATATGCCTGATATGCATGGACTGGAAGTTGCCCGATTTGTGCGCGGCTATGAGGCCTACAAAACCCTGCCCATTCTCATCCTGACGACGCGGGATGATGCCAAAGCCAAAGAAGCTGCCCGAGAGATTGGGGTCAATTTTTTCATGACAAAACCCTTCGATCCAGGTCAGTTAATTGCGAAGAGTAAGGAACTGTTATTCTCATGAGTGACTCTGACACTCCTTTTTCCCGTCAACAATTGGCACAGCAATATATCCCTGATTTCCTGGAAGAGAGTGATGATCACATACGTCGCAGCGCCCGGAACTTGTTGTCTCTGGAAAAAGCAGTAATCAATCCAGAAGACAAATCAGATGAAATTGAAGCAATCATCAATGATTTGCTGCGCTCCTTTCACACGTTGAAAGGCTTGTCAGGCATTGTCGGGTTGACGCCTGCGATTGAACTCAGCCACACTATCGAGTCGGTTCTGGAGGCTGTGTGGCAGGGAAAAAAGAAAATCTCCACTGAGATTATTGATAGCCTGATCAAAGGGGCACAAACGCTGGAAAAAGTAATCACAGCGCTGCGAGAGGAAAACAAGCCCTTTTCAGATATTAAGGCAATCGTCGCCGAATTGACAGCCCATCTACCAGATGAACCAGAATTTGCCAGTGACGATACGCAACCTGAGGTAGACACATCTGAGGCAGAGGAACTATCTCCTGAATTCATCATCCGAGATGATAGACAAAACCTGATCAACCTGCCTGAAGAGGTCGCTGCTACTTTGGACGAAAAAGATTGGCAGCGCGTGTACAGAGCCATTGATATGGGAAAAAGTCTTGCGCTGGCGATTTTCTCACCTTCAGAAGAAAAAGCGCATCGGGGAATCACCGTCAACAACATCCGTAAGGAGTTGATGAACACGACCGATTTAGTCAAAGCAGTCCCGATCATGGCGAATGATGAGGTCCGTTTTGCCTTCTTGGTTAGCGTTGATGACTTAGCAAACGTAGAATTATCCCCCGAGCTATCCTGGACTCCGCTAGAGGTCCGTTCCCCAGTTTCTAGCCCCTCTCCTAAATCCCCGGTTGAGAAGATCGAACCCCTGCGGGCATCCTCAACGGTGCGTGTAAACATCGAACGACTTGATGAATTGATGCGGTTGGTTGGCGATCTGATTGTGAGCCGCTCGCGCTTGATGGACGTGCTGCCCCAGCTCACTGATGTGCCACCAACAGCGCTGGAGTCCCTCGAACAGACCACAAGCAGCATCGAGCGGCAGCTGCGTTTCCTGCGCGAAGCAGTGATGAGGGTGCGTATGGTTCCTTTGGCAGAAGCTTTTGGGCGGATGCCTTTGCTGGTACGAGACCTGGCCAAAGATGCGGGGCGCAAAGTACGCCTCGACATTCAGGGGGAAAAAACAGAGATCGATAAAGCGCTGGTCGAACGTCTACACGATCCATTGCTGCATTTAGTCCGCAACGCGATTGTCCACGGCATCGAAACACCTGATATGCGCAGCGCACAGGGCAAGCCATCTGAAGGAGTACTCACCTTAAGTGGTAAACCAGAGGGGGACCATATCCGCATCTCTATTGCCGATGATGGCGGCGGTATGAACATTGAACAAATCATCAAAAAAGCGCAAGCTCAGGGATTGCTAGGAGATGCCTTTGAAGAAAAAAGCCTCACCCATGAAGAAGTTCTTGATTTGATTTGCCAACCTGGTTTTACAACCAAAATGGATGTTGATGTCGGTGCCGGTCGAGGCGTGGGTATGGAAATTGTGCGCCGGATGGTCGATGCCGTGAGCGGAACCATGAGTTTGCATACAACGCCCGGTCAAGGAACGCGTTTTGAATTGCGTCTACCTTTAACGATGACCATCATTGATGCGTTGATTATCCACCTGGGTGACGAACGGTATGCGGTTCCACGCGGCGATGTGCAGGAAATCATTGCCATTGAACCAGAGCGGGTGGTGCGCACCCAGCATGGCGAATTGCTGCCATACCGGGAAACGGCCGTTCCCCTTTTCCACCTGCACTCCCTTTTTAAACAAGAAAGAGTGGCAAAACCTGATCGCCAGTATGGGTTGGTAGGGGGTGACAATGGCAGTCGTTATGTGATGGTCGCAGACCGCGTGACAGACCTGCGAGAGATTGTCGTCCACACACTTTCGGATGAACTGGTTGCCCGACCGGGCATCACCGGCGCAACCGATCTGGGAAATGGCGAAGCTGTTTTAATACTTGACCTACCAGGACTGCGCCGTCTGGCCCGAGAAGGCTCACTATAAACTATTTTGGTAAACGTTCAGTTGGTTGTTTTGCCAGTAAGACCCTAAGGGTTTTTAACACCAAAACATCCAAACTCCAGAGAGAAAAACCCTTAGGGTCTGAACGGTCACCCATTTTGAATGATTTGGAGGTTGCTTATGAGTGAATCCTATATCCTTTTCGAAATTTCTGAGACCACTTATGCCATACCATCCGGTGAGGTTCAGCAAATGGAAATGATCGAGAAAATCACCAGCGTGCCGAATACGCCTGATTTTGTTGAGGGGGTGGTGTATCTGCGGGGGCAGGTTGTTCCGGTCATTAACCTGCGGCAGCGCTTTGGGTACGAAAAAAAGCCTTACGATATTCGTTCCCGGCTGATCGTGATCAACATTGACCAGCGGGTTGTGGGTCTGTCTGTCGATTCTGCCCGTGAGTTTGTTTCTATCGACGAAGCGCAAATTTTGCCGACCCCAGAAGATATAAAAATAGCCAGCGGGGATTATCTCTCCGGTATGGTCATGCTCAATGAGCGCCTGACGTTAATCATTAATTTACGCAGCTTGCTCAAATATCAAGAAAGCGATGAATTACAATTCGCAATAAAAAAGGAGTAAATGATGGCTACTGCTTCAAAACCACAATCTCGGTCGCGCGCCCGCAGCAAAGTGCGTAGTAAGGATGATTTATTGGCGATTGCCGAACAAATAACGGCTGGCGCTGGCGAGCAGGTCACTTCACTGGATGAAGCGCTCAATGCCAGTAACGAGTTAGCGGCTTCTTTGAAAGAAACAGCTGATCAGGCCGTTTCAATCAGTACATCAGCCGAGGAACTCAGTTCCAGCGTCAATGAAATGGCTGCTTCTATCGAAGAAGTCACCGGCATGGCTGATGGCCTCAATACCGAAATCTCGGAGACGTCAGCTGCTATTGAAGAGATCGCTGGCTCGATTCAGGGCGTTGCGGATCAAGTGACAGATACAGCGACTTCTACGGAAGAAACGGCCGTTGCCATTCAACAAGTCTTAGCTTCCACACGCAGCGTTTCAGCCAATACTGAACAACTCAGCTCATCTATTGAAGAGAGCGCTGCCGCCGCCGAAGAAATGTCCAAATCAATTCGTGGCGTGGCCGAAAATGCGGAAGATTTAGCAACCTCTGCCGAAGAAACCGCCGCCTCAATCAACGAATTAGCTGCCTCAGCTGAGGAAGTCAATGCGACTTCCAGGCAAATGAGCACCTCGGTAGAAAGTATCTCCACCAGTGTTGAAGAGCAGTCCGTCTCCATCAATCAGGTCAGCGGTAATGCCCAAGAGATTAGTCAGGCGGCTACGGATGCAGCCACCGCTGTGCAGCAGTTAGATGCGTCCGTCCGTTCAATAGCCGCAATGGCTGGCAAAGCTGACGAAGTTGCGCGGCAGGCAGCCAAAGATTCACAAAACGGTGGTGTGGTGGTGCAACAGGCCATTGACACCTTTGCGCGTGTACGCGATACGATCCAAACCTCTAGCCAATCAGTTCAGGATATGGGCCGCCGTTCTGAAGATATTGGCAGCATTATTGATACCATCAGCCTGATCGCCGAACGCACCAATTTGCTGTCATTGAATGCATCCATTGAAGCTGCGCGGGCGGGCGAGGCGGGGCGGGGCTTTGCTGTGGTCGCCGAGGAGATCCGCAATCTAGCTGACCGCGCTGCTAAAGCTGCTGAGGATGTTTCGGGCATGGTGCGTGGTTTGCAAAGGGTCACCAAAGAGGCAGTTGAGGCCACCAATACCAACCTGCGGGTGGCTGAGGAAGGCTCGCGTTTGACTGATGAAGCGGGTGTGGGACTAAAAACCATTCTCAATGGTGTTGAAGAAGTGGTTGGTTTTGTGGGGCAAATTTCTAACGGCACATCAGAGCAGCTTGCTGCCAGTGATAGTGCAACCAAATCGGTCACCAATGTGTCCAGCCAGGTCAACCAAATTTCAGTCGCCATGAGAGCGCAGGCACAAGCTGTGCAGGATGTTGTCAAATCCACCAACGAGCTGCGCAAGGCCAGTGCCGAAGTGACGCAGGCCACTGGTGAACAGACACGCGTCGCCAATGACATCGTCAAGGCTACCCAAAATGTGACCGGTTTGGCGGCGCAGGTCACACGTGCTACCAGTGAACAAGCTGTTTCAATCGAACAAGTTGCCGCCAGTCTCAATTCGATGCGGCAAGGGAGCAAAAATAACACCCAGGCGATGAAAGAATTGGCCACCAGTGCCGAACAAGTTTCTAAAGAGGCTGAGAATGTCAGTGGCATGATGGCTCAAATTACTAAGGCCACCGGTCAGCAGGCTGACAGTGCGAAAAATGTTGTTACCAGTGTTGGCTCGATGCGGCAGCAGGCTGCCCAGGTGACGCGGGCGATGAATGAACAGAGCCAGGGTGCCAATGATCTGGTTTCGGCGACAGCTAATGTAACCCGCCAAATTGCCATGATTGCTCGCGCCAATAAAGAACACTCTGTCGGCATTGAAGCCAATCTAGCTGCGCTGACCGATATTCGCGCCATCACAGATCGGAACGCCCGCGATACGGACGAGTTGTTCGATGGCATTGAAACCTTGAAGGAAGCGTCATGAAGCTGGACATCGGTGCGCTCACATCTGCCGATTGGCGAGAGCGTCAGGCTGCAATTGAAGCCCTAACCCATGCGCAGGATGTAGAAGTAGCGGAAGCGCTGTTAACTATAATCCAGCAAAATCAAGACCAGTTGGGTGTGCTCAATACGGCGCTACAGGCTTTGGTGTTGATGGATGTGTCTGTCATACCGGGGCTGCTGCGGCTCTTGCGAGACCCGCAGGCGGATACGCGGATGTATGCCGCTCTAGCTTTGGGTGAGCTGCGCGATTCTGAGGTAGCACCTGCGCTGCTAGAATTGTTGGAAGATTCTGATACGAATGTGCGATTTCATGCGATCGAAGCGTTGGGAAAGTTGCAAGCTCCTGAGGCTGTCGATCCGCTGCTAGCTATCGTATCAGAAGGAGATTTTTTTCTGGCATTTCCGGCTATGGAAGCACTGGTCGAAATTGGCGATTTGGCTGCTGAATCGGTGCTTGTGGGATTGTTGACCAATCAGATTTTAGCTGCTCCAGCGGTGGAGGCATTAGGCAAGGTGGGGGGGCTGGCTGCTGTTGCGCCTATTGTGAGCTGGATGTCATCTCCGGCAGGGGATGTGCTGACGGTGGCAAATACTTTCATCAGCATGTTTCACCGCCTGCAGAAAAAGGAGTCGGCCGGAGAAAGTGTGGCGCGAGCGGTTGTCAAAAAGTTCACGCAAACGGAGCGGGCCTTGTTGATGGCGGCAATGAAAGCGCAAGCGCAGCACGATGAAAATTTACCTACCTTAATCCAGATGATGATCTGGGTCTTGGATTACACGCCGATCATAAAGCTCGAAAGAGAGTATGAGTCTATCCGCCAGATTTTGGTGCCAATGCTTGGTCGGCCGGCTGTTCGGCAGTTGGCCAGTCAGGCGCTCATGCGTTTGGGACCTGTTGCTCTGCCAGACCTGATTGCCCAGCTTTCCAGTTCTGATCTGGACGCACGCCGCAGTGCGGCCAGTGCGCTGGGATCGATTGGCGATGTGCGGGCGCTGCCAGCGCTGATCGCAGCATTGCAGTCAGAGGATTTTGAACTGGTCAGTATCGTGGCCCATGCTTTGGGTAAGATTGGGAAAGATGATGCGTTGGAGGCGCTTGTGGGTCTGATGGGGCATCATTCGGCGTTGGTGCGGCGCAATATTGTCAGTGCGATCAACTCGATAGGGTATCATGACCTTACCGGGCGGTTAGCGGTGGAGCTAAACAATGCCAATCCATTGGTGCGCGAATCGACGGTGAGCGTGTTGGGTTATTTTGGTGATCCGGCTGTTAGTGAGGCGCTGTTGGGGTTGTTGGCTGATGAAGATGTGAACGTGCAGCGAGCGGTGGTGGCGCATTTGCCATTTATTGTGGATGATGATACGGCCGTTACCAAACTCACCCAAATTTTGCACAATAAAAAGTCTGCCTTGCGCGTGACGGCCGCCAGAACATTGGCCTATTTTGATTCTGCCCTGGTCGAAGGTTTACTCAAAGAGAGTTTGCAGGACAGTGATCCCAGAGTGCGTGTCGAGGCGTGTCGGTCCGTCGCCCAACTGCGCCTTGTCGCGCTCAAAGCCGATCTCATCAACCTGACAAAAGATTTCATGCCGCCGGTGCGGGCGGCGGCGGGTTTGGCGTTGGGCAAACTCGGCGACAGCGATCTGGTGACGTCGATTACCCCACTGCTGGCTGATCCGGAACCTGATGTGGCGCTGGCTGTTATGCAGACATTGGCGACCAGCGATGACCCGCGAGCCAAAGAAGCGATTGCACACGCTTTACCCAATTTGACAGATATTGTGCAGCAGATGGCCAAGGATATCTTAGGAATGGACGAG
>QQUD01000295.1 GCA_008501785.1 Chloroflexota bacterium | reverse complement strand
TTCCATGAATTTCAAACCTTAGCAGCGCAAGCCGAAGGAGAACAATTCGTCATTCAGGATGGCAACTATCAATTTGTAAGCCAACATGCCTACAAAGATCTCACATTTGTCTCGTTAGCAAATGGTTATGGGCAAATTAGCTGGTGGAAAGCTGATACAGACGAGGCTGGAAACACACTGCTACGCGAATCGCAATATGTAGCCGTCAAAACTGACGGCAGCGAATGGGTTAATGGTGCGCCAGCCTCAGATAAAAACGCACTGCTTCCAGTCGGCAATTTGACTGCAATTGACGGCAAGACTGGCCAAGCAGCAAATACCGGCCCTGTTGGTGTTTTTGAATTTTTGGCGCTGATTAGCTCTGAAGACAGCACCGTCCAAATGTGGAAAAAGGCATCTTTCAAAGAAAATGGAGAAAGCCTGACGATCCACTACCCGTTACAAATGAGCGGTAACAAGTTCATGCGCCCAGGTTTGAAATTTAAAGTTGAAGGGTCCTTTATGGATAAAATCGACTTTGTTTCACTGATGTTGGCCTTGTTCTTTGGCACGGCCGCTTTGCCCCACGTTCTCATTCGCTACTACACCGTTCCCGATCCAGCCTCGGCTCGTAAATCGACCATTGTGGCGATTGCTGCGATCGGCTTTTTCTACATTTTGACGCTGTACATGGGTTTGGGTGCGATGGTAAATGGTGTGCTCAATCCGGCTGATGGCAATATGTCGGCCCCGTTACTGGCACGATCGTTTGGCGTCTTTTTGTTTGCTGTGATCTCGGCGATTGCGTTTGCAACGGTACTAGGCACGGTGAGCGGCTTGATTGTGGCTGCCTCTGGCGCGGTTGCCCACGATTTTATGGACATGTTCCTCAAAATCAAGATGACGGATCAACAAAAGGTAATGGCTGGCAAGATAACGGCCGTTGCCGTGGGCGTCATCGCCATCATCCTGGGCATCATCTTCGAAGGCATGAACGTTTCATTCCTGGTCGGCTGGGCATTTGCCGTAGCCGCCTCAGCAAACCTGCCAGCGATCATGATGGTCCTGTTCTGGGAAAAAACTACAGCACAAGGCGTCGTTTCTTCGGTTTTTGCCGGAATCGTCGTCGCACTCGGCATCATTCTGCTCTCTCCGGATATGTACGTGCGTTATGGCATGGACCCAGCCAGTGCGCCACTCAGCTTTAGCCAACCTGGTCTGCTTTCAATTCCGATCAGCTTTATCGTTTTGATCATTGTGTCATTGGCAACCCAAAAACAAAAATCACAAAAAGAAGTTGCTACAAGTATGGCTGATTGATAAGTCAGTAAACCCAAACAAAAAACGAGTTTCACACGAAACTCGTTTTTTGTTTGGAAAAGCAGAAATGCATTTTCGCTGCCATAACACTCGACAAGTAAACCTTTCTGAAGCGATCTTGTTGATTGACCTACTCCCAAATAAACTGCTACAATCTTGCAATAGTGCAGTTTCTAGTGATGGAGCTTTCACAACGTGAACTCAAACAAAAGGTGAAAAATGAATACAAAAATAGTTGAATACTTATCCAAAATTTGGCTTGGTGATGTTCAAACATTTGAAAACATGACCATCTTTCCAGTTTTTGTATCGGAAAGCGATGAAATTGAATATATTTCATTGGGAGAAGCTTTGGAGCAAAAGGTAGTTACGATTACTGAAATTGATCAATCCGGCTCAGTGCCTAATCTAAAGGTTATCAATCATTCAGAACAGTGGATATTATTACTTGATGGTGAAGAAATAGTTGGAGCCAAACAAAACAGGATACTGAATACAACTATTTTGCTCGACAAAAAATCTGAGCTTGTCATTCCGGTTAGCTGTACCGAGCAAGGTCGATGGCGATATAGCTCACCTGAATTTTTCCATTCTAATGTAATGATGTCTCATCAAGCTAGGTCCATGAAGTCCTATTCTGTTTACAAATCATTGCTTGAAGGGCGTGGACACAGTTCTGATCAGAGACGAGTTTGGTCTGATATTCAAAAGATGCAGATCAAGTCGGGGAGTTTTTCACAAACTCAAGCGATGAAAGATGTATATATGGCTAAAGATCAAGAGCTTGATCAATATATTCAGACATTCGAAAGCAAACCAGATCAGCGAGGGTGTTTAGTCTTTGTTAATGGGCAAGTCATGGGACTGGATGTAATTTCAAAAGAAGAAACATACAAACAAATTCACCCCCAATTGATAAAAAGCTATGCAATGGAAGCTTTACTGGAAAACAAAGAAACAAGTAGCAAGGTAACGATGAATGACGGAAAAAACTTCTTAGAAAAAGCAAGGAAAAGTAAAGAATTGCAGTTTAAAGGCGTGGGGATAGGAAAGGATTATCGTTATGAAGTAGAAGACATATTTGGTTCAGCCTTGGTATTTAATGAGCACGTTATACATCTCACCTTTTTCAAAAACTGGGAAACTACAGAATCGGACGGTGGATAAAAACAAGTTTCGTTAATAAAATCCTTTCTCTGCAATTTCTCCATGATTTTCATCTGGTGGGGCTTGTAGCTGGCCCGTTGTTAGCAGCACTAGTACCGCAACTTTCTAAAAATGTAGGGCGATTTGATAAATCGCCACTCTGGGCGAATTGCCAATTCACCCTACAAAATCATAAAGTTGAGGTACTAGTACCGTAACTTTCTAAAAATGTAGGGCGATTTGATAA
>QQUD01000129.1 GCA_008501785.1 Chloroflexota bacterium | reverse complement strand
GCAATGACCTGGCGGCGGATATGTTCACGGGTTACCATGGCCCATTCATTGAATGCAGGGGCATTGGACAAATGATAGTCAGTGAGGAAGTCACCGTGGTAGGTGGCGAGGGCATTTTGCAGGGTGGTGGCTTTTTCGGCCGAGTCGGTTTGCCCACCATCAGCCAATGTCTGCAACAAGATAACCGAATCAACTTGCTGTCTGTTCTCTAGCGTAAGCGTTACCGAATTACGTGTGATCAGCAACGCATCGCCAACCTGTTTGCGTAGGCGTGACAAGGTGGTACGTAAATTGGTCAAAGATTGTTTAGTTGAACTGCTCTCCCAAAGTAACGTGGCGAGAAAATCACGCTGATGAGCCTGCCCGGTTTGGGCTAGATAGATGAGTAAGGCGGCCTCTTTTTGACTGCGAAATTGAGCTAGAGGTACACCGTTTTTCGATAAAACAGTTCGTCCAAGCAATGTAAACGAGAGCATCAATGTTCTCCAGGTAGTTCGTGTTGAATGTTGAATTGTGAGTGTTGAATATAGTATACACCACCCAGGCTCTCAGCCGATAGAAAGTTTTCAATCCGCACGTCAGGCGCAGGGTCCTGCATGATGTGCGGATAGGCAGCGTATTCACCGTTACACTTTCTCTTTTGCAGCGCGTGATCAATGCTTTCGTCTCTGACTCAGATAGCTCAATCAGGAGGATTTTGTGGTCGCAGTTGTCCCAGTACGTTTTGTTCAGAGCTTCGTAATCCTCCTGATCGAACGTTACGATTTCATCATTCCAATTCCGTCTGATCCGATTGATGAAATATTTAATCAAACCTGATAGGGCAACATCGCCAGGAAGATTCTTCTGAGTAATCGGTTCTGGGGCAGGCAGCACCTGTGCAATGGTCGTCGGAGTACCTAAATGCACCATCAATTCGCGGGCCAGAAAAGCTAGAGACATGCCATCACAAATCATGTGCCGTGAGAACCGGCTAAAGCCTCCACTCCAAACCCCATGAAATTCTAAAGAACCAAACTTTATTGTGTACAAACATCTTGATTTTCCAGATTGCCGTAGATAAACTATTCCACGATGGATGCATGATCAGCAAATAACGAATGAACTTCAAAATTTGGCAAATATCTCCAAGTTTAATAAGTTAACATCCCAACATTGTTCAAAAGTGAACAATATTGACTGGAACCGAATAATTGATTACTTTTTATACTGTCTTTGCGTAATCACCCATCACTCTCTTCATTGCTCAGATCAAAAGCAAATTCTCGTAAATTTTTCAACAGCTTGTAACGTTTTGCACAATCAAATACTGGCTGGATCAGGTTTAGTTCAAGTAATAGACAACGTTTATTGCGCATACTAAGTTGTTAAATTTGGTCGTTCATACATTGATTGATCTAAATCTGAAGACCTGTATCAATATCGAATGAGAAGGCTACTTTAATGAGTGGGTTTCACGAGGCTACTTCTGATGAGAACACTTTATATTTCGCTCTTTGGCAAGTTTAATATCCGCTACGGCGAAGAAGATGCAATAGGTTTTGAATCCAAAAAACAAAGAGAGCTTTTGTGCTACTTATTGGTCTATAGGAACCGACCTCATTCCCGGGAAAAATTAGCTACAATGCTATGGAAAGATAGTTCTGCAACTCAATCTAAACGCTATTTGCGTCAGGCTATCTGGCATTTACAATCTATCTTAAATTACAAAGATGCTAATGAAAAAAAAATCTTTCTCGTTGAATCAGATTGGATTCAAATAAATAAACATTTCAATTTTTGGTTAGATATTGAGCAATTTGAACAAATTTCTATAGAAGTAAATGGCACAAGAGGAGCTGAATTAGATTCACAAGCTGCTGAAAAAATACATGATGCCATCCAATTATATAATGGAAATTTGTTAGAAAATTGGTATCAAGATTGGTGTATTTTTGAGCGGGAACGATTTCAAAACATTTTTTTGAATTTGTTGCAAAAACTAATCATGTATTGTGAATACCAGCAAGCTTATGAACAAGGTCTTGCTTATGGTTCGCTTATCTTACAATGGGACCGGGCATGTGAAAAGGCATATCGCCAAATGATGCGATTGCGCTACTTAGCTGGAGACCGAACGGGAGCAATACGTCAATATCAACGTTGTGTCCAGGTTTTGAATGATGAGCTAAATGTTGCGCCATCTTCACAAACAACATCCTTATATAAGGCAATTCAGTCAGACACCTTTCCCAACAACCAAGAAATAAGTGTAAGATCGTTGCTCCCTGTCAGTAAAAAAACAATATCCTTGTCTGATGTCTTACATAGGCTTTTGCTGCTAAGTCAGTTATTGGAAGAATTACAGGTGCAGGTTCAAGAAGATATTCAAGATGTTAACCTGATGCTAGAACGTAATCAAATTTAATAGCCACTCAAATGCATGACTAATTTCGTTCACATTTAACGAACGGCCATTCTCGTTTTCCACCAAAAATACGCTTTTCCTGACGTTACAACAGACGCCCACACAGACATTAACCCTCTATACTCATTCAAATCACCTGAAGTTATCCTCTTAAAAACTTCATTAAAAACAATATTTTTTTTACTGCGAAATCTTTCGACATTTGTGTTGAATATCTTGCAAAAGTTTTGTTGGTGGAGGATGAAAGAGATTGAATCTCAAATTTTTTCATTTGTAATCAAGATTTGGATCGAAGAAGAATCGATCGTATCTGGCAATGAGTCTTGGAGAGGGCGAATTACACATATACCCAGTGGCGATGAAAAATACTTTAGAGATTTATCCATAATTGTCCCCATCATTAAATCTTATATTTCTGCATTAGACACAGAAACAGATCACACACAAAAGGGAGCAAAGTAGCAAACAACTGTAGGTCATTGTTAGGTGCAATATCTGTCAGGGGAATTCAGTATGGCGACATTCAAAGCAATAACGGCCGTTAGCAAAGCCATAATTAGCCTCCTTCAGGTTAATTATGAACAACTAGCGCCTGAAACATTTAGTAACCCCCTACAATTCAATGTTTATACTGCGAAGGATTTTTCAAAGCCATTGACCAATGGGATTTCTCTTTATCTTTATCGCATATTTCCAGGTGGTTCACGTCGTTCTCCTGCTGGCCGCACAAGCACGAATGGTCAGAAGTTTCAAACACAACTTCCACTCGATTTGCATTTTCTACTAACTGTTTGGGCTAATAAAGCATCAGTGCAGCAATCTGTTGCTGGCTGGATGATGCGTGTTTTAGAAGACACGCCGATTTTACCATTTGGTTTGCTCGAAAAGGAGGTGCCTGGTGCATTTAGGTCCAACGAAACTGTCGAAATTTATTTGTCCGATCTTTCTACAGACGACCTGCTACATTTATGGGAAACGCTCCCCGTAGAAAATTACCAGCTATCAATCCCTTATTTTGTACGCAATATTTATATAGAATCGGAGCAATTGATTCCCCCTACTATACCTGTGCAAACACGAACATTTGTATATCAAAAAAATGAAAATGATTAGCATTCTTGAGACAATTTCAACTGACACATTTTTAGGCATTTGCTTTTGGGATCAGGCTGAGGACAAACAAATCCGTGAAGATTTGGAAGTGGTTGCCTGGCCGAAATCTGCACCTGATATGATTACAAAGGCAGTACGCACAGCGTCTGGATATTATGCATTTCACCATTTACCGGGCCTTCAATCAATCAAATTATCTCCGTCTTCTGCACCTGCTACTCCGTTGAATTCCCGCCCCTTTTTTGTAGCTGTAAAAGATTTAGCAGATCGATTTTTGCCGCTCCAATTCCAAGTTACCCTTCCATTGCCTTATCGTGGCTTGTACAAACCAGATGTAGAGCAAGGTGCAAAGGTTTACCTTTTTTCTGCCCCATCTCGTGCTTCTAAAGTGGGTATGGCAACCGTTAGAGGGTGCCTGATTGACAAAACAACGAAAATACCGGCTACTTTCGCCCTGATTAAGATTAAGGAAAACGACCGTACCCGCTACGGCCTTTCAGATAGTAGGGGATGCTTTTCTATCATGTTCCCTTATCCCTCATTCAAAACAAAAATGCAAAACGGCTCATCCAATATACATCCTAACCAGCAAACATGGACGCTTACCGTATCGACAAAATATTCCCCCACCCTGGCTGCTAATTTATCGGAAGATGCGCTGCCCACATTAAGTGACATTATGAATCAAATAGACGCAGACATTTACTATACTGAAGATAAGTTCGTAGAAAGCATGTCAGTGACATTGCAGTATGACCAAACCTTGATATTAAGAACCGGAAAACAATCAACATTAGAGCTTCAGCCCAAATAATGGCGACCTTGATTTGATTGATATCAAAAGGAGAAAAAATTATGCCTGAATATCTCTCTCCCGGCGTTTACATTGAAGAAACCAGCTATCGTGCGAAAACAATTGAAGGGGTAAGCACGACAGTTACCGGCTTTGTTGGCCCTACACGCTTTGGTCCAACCAAAGGGGCCCTGGAGCTGTTGACCAGCTTTGCTGCTTTTGAGCGTATTTATGGTGGAATTGATCCCCTTCAGTTTGGTACTACTTTAGAAGACAACTTTATGGCACACGCTGTACGTGCCTTCTTTGAAAATGGCGGGACTAAACTTTATGTTTCTCGTGTTTACAAACCAAAAGAAGGAAGTACAGAGGGTAAGAGCAAGGAGAAATTTACTGGATATGCAAAATGGTTAAAAAATACGTCGCAGGAAAATAACGTAAGTGTGGGTGGTGGTGCAGAAAATGCTGCCAACTCAGAAGACAGCTCAAATGATAAGGAGCAGACGGAAGGTTCATGGACATTTCGAGCGCGTTATCCAGGTGCCGCAGGCAATATGTTGATTACATTCAACTTTCGCCTGGGGCAAAATATATTAACTGCACAGAATGCCTTGAGTGGCGCTACAAACTATGACCTCGTGTTGGTAACTCCAAAACCTACAAATGATAGTGACGCACCCTCTGACTCAGAGGATACGGTAGAAACTGAAACACCACCCGAAACACACACTCCTGATGCACCTGCTGAGCCAGACGAAAACTCAGAAGCTGAAACGCCTTCTGCACCTGGTGCCCCATCATCTACAAATGACTCATCTGAACCTGACAACGAATCTGATCAGGCAGGAGATAACTCCACAGGCGGTTTATATTGGCTTGAACCGTATTTTGACGAAACTACAAACACAAACCAACTTCGTTTGCGGGATGGCAAAGAGGAAAGCAATAACGGGGTTTATTCCTTAGATAAAGCAAAAGAGGTAAAGATTGTCACAATTGATGTGACTGCCAGAATGCCTGGGCCAAACGGTCTAGAAACAACCTGGGAAACCCTCTCTTTCCATCCAGACCATCGCCGTGCTCTCGGACGGATGTTTGGCGAAACCCCACGAAACAGAGCAACAGCATTGTACGTGCCGCTTGTTTTTAATGCGGCTAATCAAACAAATGGTCCTGCGATTGCAGAAGCGTTAATTACCAAATTAAGCGTTACACAGAAAAAAGACGTGGTCCCAACTGATCCTCTTCGGGCGTTGCTGAAAGGTGGTAATGATGGGACACGACCTACAGGTGCTGAATATGAGGGAGATGACAATGATAATAGTGGCTTAAAGGCTTTTGAAAATATTGCCGATATTTCAATTGTTGCCGCACCGGGGTCCACTGTTGATTTAAATAGTGGTCAGGCGCAGTTAATTACCTCTCACTTGATTTCTCATTGTGAACGAATGCGGTATCGCATTGCTGTATTGGATTCAGTTAAAGGAAAGCTTGTCTCGGATGTGCAAAAGTGGCGTGGACAAATTGATTCTAAACACGCAGCCCTTTACTACCCTTGGGTAACAACCTTGGATCCAATCACAGGAGAAGAGATAAATCTACCCCCTAGTGGTTTTGTGGCAGGGATTTATGCTCGAAATGATGTAGAGAAGGGGGTCCATAAAGCCCCAGCCAACGAGGTTGTGCGGCTGGCAATTGGTTTTGAGAAGCTGTTGAACAAAGCGCAGCAAGACGTACTTAATCCAGAAGGCATTAACTGTTTTCGCTTTTTTGATGGGCGTGGCTACCGCCTTTGGGGCGCACGCACCATAAGCTCTGATCCTGAATGGAAATATGTCAATCTCCGCAGGTATTTTGCTTACTTAGAGCGGTCTATTGAGTTAGGAACGCAATGGGTTGTTTTTGAAAATAATGATCACAGATTGTGGGCCAAGGTAAGGCGAACTGTTGAAGATTTTCTATATAACGAATGGAAATCGGGCCACCTTTTTGGGGAAAAACCTGAGGAAGCGTATTTTGTTCGGTGTGATTTATCTACGATGACGCAGAATGATTTGGATAACGGCCGTCTTGTTTGCCTAATCGGTGTAGCTCCAGTGCGTCCCGCCGAATTTGTCATCTTCCGCATTGGTCAATGGACAGCCGAAAGGCGTAGTTAAAGGAGACTAAAAATGGCAGAGTTTCGCGAAAGACCCTACAGTCAGTTTAACTTTCTGGTCGATTTAGGTACAGGCGATACGGATAGTGCTCAGGCAGGGTTTCAAGAAGTTAGTGGATTAGGGATGGAAATTACTCTAGCCGAGTATCGCAATGGCAATGAAAAAGACAATGCTCCTCGCAAAATTACCGGTATGTACAAAGTGCCAGATATAACGCTGAAGCGCGGTGTCATTGGCGCACTTGATCTCTACCAATGGTTAGATGAAGTGAGAAATGGTTCCCAAGATGCATTACGAACAGTCACAATTCAACTATTGAGTGAAGATCGCACAACAACTTCAATGGAATGGAAACTATTGAATGCCAGACCGATGAAATATACTGGCCCGACGCTAAATGCTAAGGGCACAGACGTTGCTATTGAAGAGCTAGTATTGGCTTGTGAACGGATTGAGCTGGGTTGATAAGGACAAACAATGCTTCAGCACCTATCTGACACGCAATTGCCCGGTGTTATCTTTCGTCCGGCTCCTTACGATTCACCACAACTGTTACCGCCTTTAGATGTGGCAGCTTTTGTTGGGTTTGCCGAGCGTGGACCGCTTCATACACCCATTGAGATTGAAGATGTGGACACGTATCGGGCTATTTTTGGGGGCGATTTGGCATTAGCTCGTGAAGAGGGAAAAGAAACGGTGTATGCACATTTGCCAACGGCCGTTTCCTCTTACTTTGCCAATGGCGGGCGACGCTGTCTGGTTGTGCGCGTAGCGGGTCAGGCTGCCAAAGCCAGCAAATTCCGGCTGCCAGGCATGATTTCGTTGGATGAGGGGAATGGGTTGAACAGTAACAAAACTGTTCAACCACAATTGGTCCAAATTCAAGCTTCATCCGTTGGTCGCTGGTCAAGTCGCTTGCGACTCGGGAGTCGTCTGCAAAGTACGTCGCTCCCTTGGCAAATGTTTGCGCTGGAGGGACCTCAACAATTATCTTGGCAAACAGGCAGTGCGCCTGGGGCAATTGTGGCGGGTGATGTGCTGAAATTGACGCTTTCTGATGATACGCATTGGTTGTTTCCGGTAACGGCCGTTATCCCCTCACTCAATCCAACTCAAGATACCACAATCGTTGAAGCAACTCACGTTTGGGAGCTTACTCAAGACGTAAATTCAGTAGAGAATATTAAAACCTTTGAGAAGCTGACTTTTAACGGCAGTGAACCCATTTCAGCAATAGTCTCGGTAAACGCCAGCGACCAACCCAACAAACTTATATTAAGTGGAGACGATGTAGGGAAAATTGAAAAAGGAGACGTGTTGTGGTTGAAGGACGATGCAAATTGTTTCCTGGCGCCGGTGTCAGCTTTGCAAGTCCAACCATCCGGTACGCAAACTGCCATGACTGCATCTGCCTTTCTAAATGTTAAGCTTAATCAAACCCTGCCTGCTGAAGCAACTAAAATAAACCAAATTGAGCGACTGCGTTTTGATCTACATATTTGGGACGAAGTGGCCAAACGGCCGTCGTTGGTTGAGATGGCCTTTAACCGAGAACATCCGCATTTTTGGGGTAATTTACTGCTTTTAGAGTCCAGTTCACTATTTGATCCCATGAACCACCGCGACAGTTTACTAGCCGCGCAGACAGCAGCGTGGCATAGACAGGTTCAAGCTGGAGAACGAATAGAAATGAATCGGGAAAACGGCCGTTTGCAAACGATTTCCTGGGCCGGATTATTAGCTCCTTACCATTTAGATGACAAAATCAAACCCACCTATTTGCCCCTTGATATGGTTCAAATATTGACCGAAGACGACATTACCACTATTGCCCCTCAAGATGTGGGTCATGATGGCTTAGACAAGTTCCACCCTGATGCTTTTTTTGATTCCGATCTGGTTTCAATGCTGGCTTCACTCAATATTTCTGCACATACTTTAATGAATCGCGCCTTTCAACAATATTTTGTGGACAACAAGCAATTAAGTGGGTTGCACAGTTTGCTTTTTGCGCAAGAAGTTGCACTAATTGCCTTACCTGATGCCGTTCAAAGACCGTGGGAACCGTCAAATGAAAAGAATCATAATCAAGCGTCGTCCCCTTCAAATACATTAACTAATTGCGACTCCAATTCAGACCAGCCTGATTCGAGTGAAGCAATTCCATCGCCAGCAATTTCAGATGGTCAAAATTTTTTCCCCTGTGATCCCGACATTGTCAAAGAGGTATCGGAAGATGACCCACATGAACAATCAACAAAAGCGCCAGAATCCTTGCCATCTCTCAAGCCATTGGAAACATTTGTAGATGATATTAACCCATTGCTGCAAATTCAAAGCGCATTGATAACCATGTGCCAGGCTCGGCAAGATGTGGTTGGTATTTTGTCATTGCCTAAATATTTTGAAAAACGTCACTGTATCGAATGGCATAAACTGCTGCGACAACAGTTAGGCTTACCAAAACAAAGAGATGCCTATGCAAATAATTTTCGGCAGGATGTAGATTTGAGCTATACGGCCGTTTACCATCCCTGGTTACTCATTGGTCCAGATTGGCAAAATTCAACAAGCCGTGCCGTGCCATCTGATGGCGCCATATGCGGCATGATTGCTTCACGGGAGCGCAGGCGCAATGTCTGGGTTGCCCCTGCTAACGAGCCTTTAAACGGCGTTCTTGGTTTAACCCCCTTCATTTCTGAACGCGATTGGGGTGATTTATTTAATCTGCAAGTGAATATCATTCGTGCCGAACCGCGCGATTTCCGGCCAATGAGCGCACATACTTTAAGTGATTACCGCTTGCTCCTGCAATTATCTACTCGAAGACTTCTCATCCTGTTACGCAAAATGGCCTTGGAGCAAGGGCTAGACTTTGTATTTGAAAACAATGATACTCGGCTAAGACAAAGTGCTAAGCAAGATTTAGAAATATTGTGCCAGCATCTATTTAGTCTAGGTGCTTTTGCCGGAGCAACACCACAAGAAGCGTTTCGAGTGATAACAGATGAAAGCATCAACACACAAAGTCGCACCGACCAAGGCCAATTTCTGGTTAAAATTCAGGTTGCCCCCTCACAACCACTGGAATTCATTGTTGTTCAACTGTTGAGAGCCAGCGAAGGCAGCCTTCGTGCGACGGAGGTGCGGTAATGGTCGGTGAGAATCCCTTTACCACATTCCGGTTTGATGTGCAGTTGAAGATCAACAATCCCCAACGGTTTGGATTATCTAACCCCTTGTGTGATGCGGCCTTTGCAGAGTGTGATGGGCTGGAAATGACGATGGAACCCAAAATTGTTCGAGAAGGTGGCAACAATACCCAGCAAATACATCTGGTTGGGCCAGTTACCTATGGCAACCTCACACTAAAACGTGGCATGACACCAAACTTAGACCTTTGGAAGTGGTTTACCGTTGCTGTTTCTGGCCAAGGGCGAGGCACAACAGCATCCGGTCTTATTGTGATGCAAGATGGGGCAGGCACCCCGCAAGTGCAATTCGGTTTGGAAGGCTGCTTGCCTATCAAAATTAAAGCGCCTGCTCTCAACGCTAAAGATGGGCTGTTGGCAATTGAAGAGATGCAAATTGCTTACCGCCACTTCACGATTGAAATGCCTGCATAAAGACGAAAAGGAGTTTGATTGTGATTGAACAAGTTGCAAAAGCATATCTAGTTGAAATTGGAAGCAATTCAGAAAAAACTTCCCCGTCTGAAGGCCGGGTTGAGGTTCATTTCAATCCGCAAACGCTCAAGGTCGCTTATGCAAATCAAAATAAGGGGGGTGAACAGCCGAAAGGTGCTTCTGCCCAAAACGTTGGAAATTTAACGTCGAAACTATCCGTTGAGCTGCTTTTTGACACAACAGGCACAGAAAACATCCTATCAGGGCAATCTAAAGATGTTCGAGAAGAGACACAAAAAATTGTCAAGTTTATTATGCCCAAAAATGTTGAAACGAAGAGTGCCCCACCCTTAACACGCTTTCAGTGGGGCAGCTTTATCTTTGAAGGTGTTGTCGATTCAATAAATGAGACGTTGGAATATTTTTCAGCCGATGGTTTGCCTCTCCGGGCAACCATTTCTCTGAGTATGAAAAGCGATAATATTGCTTCTTTAATTAACAAGACTAATGGCAATGCCCTCATCGACTTATCAGTCTCAGGGATTGGTGCATCAACGCCATTGAGCCAGACACGTCCAGGGGATACCGTGCAGCAGATGGCTGGACGTTTAGGCCGCAGTCGCGACTGGAAATCAATCGCCGCTGCCAACAACATTGATGACCCCCTACGGCCAGTTCCTGGAGCATTACTCAACATGAATAATTAGTTGCTTCATTTTCCC
>QQUD01000207.1 GCA_008501785.1 Chloroflexota bacterium | reverse complement strand
TGCCCGTTTTTCATGACTTCCATATTTCCTGCACGATCCAAATATTCAATATCCACCTGGACGGACGGGACTGCTTTTTGGGCAACAACCGGCCAGGGCATCGCGGCAACCTCATCCAAAACTTGCCGCCAACTTGCGGCAGAATGAGCCGCACCCACTTGCAAGCTGCGTCCGCCCCAGGCTTGATTGTCACCATCAAAGCCTGCGTATTTGATAATCCATGCATCTTTTTCTGCCAAAAGTGATGTTGGGTACGGGGTCTGCAGCAGGACCGTTTCGGGAATGCAGCGATCCAGGATTGTGAGGACGTCTGGAGGGAGGTGTTGGCGAACGGCCGTTTCCTGCAACAGTGCCATCACCACCTTGCTATCCCAAATAAATGATGCTGGATTGAGCAGTGTTGCACCTCGTTCTTGCCATTTGGCAAAATAGGTCAGCTTATCTGGGGCAAAACAGTCACAATATCCAAAGCGAAATACAACGGCATTGGCCAACTCTTTGGGCCAGCAAGTGGAGAGTGGAGAGTGGAGAGTGGGGAGTGGCGGGTGGCGGGTTAGAGATTCTGGGTTCCATAAATATTTTTCAAAATTGTGTGCTTGAATGCGGGCAATGAGATCATCATGCCAATGATCTGGTTTTGTTTTGATGCCGAATATGGGCGGCTGCCAGCGCTGTCCACGACTTACGTCATCTGCTAGGGTAGCAATAGACACATCAAACAAGACACGTCCCTGGGCGCCCACCTCTGCCAATGCGCGACAAAAGGAGAGCTGCTCAAACAGGAATTCGCTCCACTGGGCTGTGCTGACAAACAACAGGGGTCGGCCGTTTAAAAACCGGGCAAAGCTGTCCACCAAATCTGTCTTCAATCCGTAGCCTGCCTGCATGGCGTGAGCAAATCCATGTGCGGATGGGCAAATTTCTAGCTCGGTGACGACGGGTTGGTATTGACCTGATGGAAACGGCCGTAATTGAAAATCAGGTCGAAGGGAGAGAACACGGCCGTTTCCTACAAATTTCTGCAACTGTTCCGGCACTTTGTACATCAGCAACTGACGCATGCGATCATCAGTGCGGTGATGGAATAACGCCATCACCGCATCAAGAAAAACAAAAACGGCATGACCAAATGCATTCAGTTCATTGTTTACCGCAGGCGGCAAAAAAAATGGTGTCTGTGCAGGCAGCCACCAGACGCCGTCAATACCAGCAAGCCCGATACCAGAGGCATTCATTTGCTGGACAGGTGATAATTTTTGCATTGTTCAAACCTGTTTCCACATCAGTCTGTTATCTTTGGAAACTAGACGGCCGTAACCCGCAATATGCGATGCAATTAACCAGGCATTGTCAACCAGTGCGCGTTCAATCAACCACCGTTGACTAAGCTTCATTGTTGGTGCATTTGCCCATTGAACGATTGTTTCCGGTCGCCACACTTCCAATTTATGGTGAAACAAATCACCCAAACAGTACAAAACATCATCTCCTACTGCCAACCGCACGATACGATGGCCAAATGTTTCTCCTGGTGCAGGTAAAATGCGCATACCATGACCAAGATCGTAATCACCCGTGATCAATTCCAACAAACCTTGTTGGTGCAAAATGCCAAATGTATTGTGTTCTAATGAATCTGATTGCGTGAGTGCTACCTGCATTTCAGGCGTTTGCCAGTCTAGTAAAGAGAGGTAATGCTGTGCGTTTTCGAAAACTGGGATGAATTCATCGTTTATTTGAACAGTTAAGCCATTAAAGTGGTCGAAATGGTGGTGGGTAATAATGACGTGGGTTACTTCTTCTGGCAAAATTCCCACCTGTGCCAGTTGCGCCACAAGTCCTGGTGGTGGTTCATAGTCGGGAATGGCATAAGGGGAGCTGTCGGGGATGTCGTAGTGGGGTGCATCAACCAACAAGGTGATGTCAGGCCGTTTGATCAAAATGGATTGCACTGGGATTGGTAACGGCCGTTCTAAATACGGCCTTATTTCATCATCCACAGCTTCCGGCAACAGCCCATACCACGCCGCCAAATCAGCCATCAAATGACCGATTGTGAAAATGGAAACGACCGTATCGCCTAGAAAAAAAGAAACCGGTGTGCTGTCCATGATTTTTTAAATTTTTGATTGACGATTGGAGGGCACAGGTAATCTTTAATCATCAATCGTCAATTTTCTTATAGCTTCTTGCCCAATGGGTTGAATCCCTAAATCTTGCCCCGCATCTAGAATTGTTTGCCACAGGTATGCAGCAAGCGAACGACCCCCAATCAATGCATAAACGGGCACATCATCCAGGTCTCGACGAACAATGATCTGGTTGGTTTTGGCAACGCTACTTTGTTTAGCGACGCCATTGGGGAAGGCATTGTTGTCAAAGTCTAAACCGCATAATCGACTGAGCAGTTCAGCACTTTTAGGGCCAACTAACCACAATTCAGCGTTGCCTTGGGTAATGTCAGTGACAGTAATCAGGCCTGGGTTGTTGTTGGCTTGTTGGGTGAGGGAAACGGCCGTTTCCTCCACATCCTCCGCCGCGACGCTCACAAAAAACAAATCTCGCCGCAGCCGATAAACCCAGCCAACACTAAACGGTTTCCCTGCATTGATGACTAACTCATCTGCATTGAGCATCGTACCGGCCATCTTACCTTCGATGCGGATTTTGCCGTTGTGTGATTGGTCACAGAGAGCGGTGTGGGTGGTGATAACGGCCGTTTCAGCCGTTATATCACCATATGAATCTACAACCTGCCAACCTTGTTGGTTAACAAAATGAGCTTGCTTTTGTATTGCAATTTCATGAATTGGTGAAAGTTTTACTTTGTTCATAATTTTTTATAGCAACAGCGGATAAAGAATAAGGAACGGTTGAAGAAATTCTCTTATCCGTTCCTTATTCCCATCCGTTGTTGCCCCTTATCCCTTATTGCCCCCCCTAATCCAACAAAACTCCAAAGTCGTCCGATTAAAATTCGCAATCAACCCCAGCGGCACATCATGATGGCGCATTTTCATATGCAAATGCATCTTCATCTCATCTGTTACAGCACGAACCGCAATCGTCGCTACCAAAATCTGCTCTTCAACATTGAGGAGCCGCGTATCTTGATTACCCAAATGGTGCCCATGATAATAAACTGGCGTCTGTTTAATGTACGTATGGCCAATTCCCATTTCTCTAAACGCAACTCGTGATGCTCTGCGATAAACCTGATGCAAAAAGCCTGGACCAAGTTCAACATGTACATGAAATAATGCTGAGAGCACTTCATTGGCAAGTGGTGGGCAAGGTAAATCCAGAGACGTTAATCGTCGCTTCCATTCAAGATCAACTTGCTTACCACGCACAAAATTAGGAAACCGTTCTATCTCTACGGCAATTCCCCCAAAATTTGCGACGAAAGCCAGATCAGCATTCGTCACCTTCAAATAAGCAATCGCCTGCGCCTGATGCAAAGGTAAGATCTGAGGCACAACCTTTAGTTCAAGCAACAGCTCACCATTCTCAACCCAAATGTCTACAAAGTACCGACCCACGTCAACTCCGTGATAATAGACTGTGAATGGCTTCTCAGTTTCACATGCAATTCCCTTCTCTTCCATTCGAATCGCAATTGCATCGCGGATAAATGCTTCAGGCAGCATCGGACCCAATTCATTGTGAACGTCAAAGAGCGCACCGCGCACTTGATATGTCAGGTCTTTGTGAATGAGTTTTGTCATAGTTTTTGCAACAACGGATAAGAGTAAGGAACGGATGAAGAAAGGTTCTTATCCGTTCCTTACTCTTATCCGTTGTTGCCATTATACTCTTAATTTACTACCACTCGGATCATAAAACGCCCCACGATACACAACCGCCGCCACCAGTTCCCCATCACGTCGAATCGTAAACGTCGCACCAACCTGCTCAGCCAATTCAGTTGGCAGCCAGCACAAGCCAATTGACTCATTGAGCGTTGGACTAAACCGACTGGACGATACCCATCCAATTGTTTCCAACCCAAGCGGCGTTCCCTCTTTTGGCTGCACCACTTGCAGCCCTTCCTCTGGCACAATCGTTGCGTCTACCATCTTAAAGCCAGTGAGCTTTTGCTTCGAACCACCTTTTGCAGCAATGTCTATCAGCGCTCGCTGCCCGAGAAAGTCATCCTTATCCAGCTTCACGGCCCAACCTAGCTCTGCACCAAACGGATTACTAAGTGCATCTGTGTCTGCGCCGATGATGATGTGTCCTTTTTCCAGGCGCAAAATGCGCTGAGCCTCTACACCAAAGGGTCGAAGGTCGAACTTTTTGCCTGCTTCGAGGATGGTGGTCCAAAGGAAACGGCCGTATCCCGCCCCACAATGAATCTCATACGACAACTCACCCGTAAATCCAATTCGCATTAAACGGCACGGCACACCCGCTAATTCAACATGGCGCACATGCATGTAAGGGAACGCTTCATTACTCAAATCGGCATCTGTCAACTTTTGCAGTAGTCTCCGTGATGCAGGCCCCGCGAGATTAAACGCAGCCTTCCCTTCGCTGACACGAGTCACATGTACCCCCTCTCCCCAGCCCGACTGCGCCCACCATTGAATCCATTCGAACACACTGGCAGCGCCAGACGATGTCGTGGTCATATACCATTCCTGCTCGCCAACACGCGCCGTCACGCCGTCGTCCATTACCACCCCTTCCGCGTTGACCATGACACCATACCGCACCCGGCCCACTTTCAAATTGCTGAATTTGTTGATATATAGCTTGTCCAGCAGTGCCGGGACACCAGGACCAGTTAGCTTGATTTTGCCCAGTGTACACACGTCAATCATGCCAACGCGTTCACGCACCGCTTTTACCTCGGCTGCCGCATCGCCATAATGTTCAGGCCGCAGCCACAACCCAGCGACCATCATTTTTGCACCTTGCGCCACATGCCAATCGTGAACGGCCGTTACCTTGACAGGGTCCATCATTTGTCCGGCCAGGTTGCCGAGCTTTAACGGCCGTACAGGCGACCGTGCCGTCGTCGTGCCCGTCTGCGCAATCGTTTGTGCAGTCACACCTGCCGCGAGATGAATGGTGTTAATACTGGCCCATTTGCCTTGCGACGGTCCCATCGAAATCGTGCTGTATCGCTTCAAGAGCTGCATACTGTCATACCCTTCCGCGATGGCATCCTTTAGCTCCTTGTCAGTCACATCTTCATCAAAATCAATGAATCGCTTCCCATTTTTATCACCTACCACAAGCATCAAATCAGATGAACGCACCGGTTCAGCGTTTTTGCGACGGGTAACGGCCGCTTTCTCCTGTGGGCCAGGTTCATTTCCCAACCTTAAAAAAGCGGCTGCCTGCAAACCCTTTAAACGCCCTTCATCTTGCTCTGTGGTTAAATCATGTGTGCCTGTCAACCGACCGGCCGCAAAAATGGAATCAGGCATCGTTTTTGGCAAAAATTCATGCCGGGTTTCATCATATTCAAAACGTCCGCCAGCCAGATAGAGTAATTGGTTGTCCGGCGCATAGTTTGTGCTGAGGATGATGGTATCACAGGCGACCACACGCCGAGTGTTTAGGTTATCCAGCGGCGCAATTTCGGCCGCTGTCACCTCTTTTTTGCCATGCGCCTTGGCGATGGTGTGCTGCCAATAAACAGGTACACCAGATCGGGCAATCTCATCGCCCAATTCGCTGCCACCAGCTCTATGATCAGCCACCCCAACCACATCGACACCAGCCACTTTCAAAGCTTGTGCCAGCTTCCAGCCATCATCATTGGCAGTCACAATCAGCACTTTTTCACCAGGTACAACACCGTACAGATGCAGCAGCCGCCGTGCTGCACTGCCAACCATAACGCCAGGGAGATCGTTGTTGTCAAATAAAATGGGTTGATCGAGTGCGCCAGTGGCAAAAATAGTGGCTTTGCCGCGCACCTTGTACAGCATTTTTTCACAGACAGCAGCCAGCCAGTGATCTTCAAACCAGCTTGTGACCAGGGTGTTGGTAAAGGAGTGGATGTTTGGATGGGTAGAAACGGCCGTTACCAACCGTCCTAACCCAGCCGGATCCTCACCGCTATATCGCCAATGACCACCCAGATATGGCGCTTCGTCAAACAACAGCACCCGTGCACCAGCTTCCGCTGCTGCATGTGCCGCACTCAATCCAGCCGGACCAGCCCCCACCACAACCACATCCCCATGCAAATATTGCTTCAAAAACCCTTTTGCCAGCGGCACATCACGATTCAGCCTGCCTAATCCCGCTGCATTGCGCAATATTTTTTCATACGTTGGCCACAGCCGCTGCGGACGAATAAACGTCTTGTAATAAAAGCCAACCGGCATAAACTTGTCGCCCATTTGCGTCAGGCTCATCACATCCCGATCCACCGAAGGCCATGCATTCACTGGCTTAACCACCATGCCATCTTCCACACGCCGCAGCCAGATGCTCACACTCGGTTCGTCGCCAATTTGCACCATCGTGTTGGTCGCGTGACCATACGCCATCAAGCCACGTGGACGATGATATTTAAACGAACGGCCGATTACTTTCACCCCATTCGCCGCCAACGCCGACGCAATCGAATCACCGGGATGTGCGGTGAATCGCTTGCCGTTAAACTTGAATTCAATCGTCTGGGAACGATCAATTAATTCGGCTGCTCCTGCTATTACGCGATTTGTCTGGATTTTTGTACTCATAGACTTACCTTGTCAATAGTTGTATAATAAATACGGTAAATACGCTGTATTGTTGGAGGTGTTTAAATGACTGCAAAAGAAAAAGTAACGCTGACCCTGCCGCGCAGTTTGATAGAAGCAATCCGCGAAATGGCCCCGCCACGCGGGCAAAGCAAATTTGTGGCTGAGGCAGTTGAATATTTTATTGAGAAGAAGCGCCGCCAAATTTTGCGCGAAGAATTGGTTGCTGGCTATAAGGCGACAGCCGAAGAATCCCTGGCCTTCACCAAAAAATTGGAGGCTGCTGATAATGAAGATTGGTTGACGCATGTACCGCCATATGAAGGGGAGGAACTGCCTCATGACGAGAAGGATTCGTAGAGGAGATATTTTTTCCGTCGATTTTGAACCGGTGCGCGGATCAGAACAGGGAAAACTTCGCCCAGCACTCGTTATCCAAAACGATATTGGCAATCTCCACAGCCCAACAATCATTGTTGCACCGATTATCAGCGGCGACAAAGCCAAATTTCGTGTGAATGTTGCTATAAAATTTCCAGAAGGTGGATTGACAAATAATTCGATCATTCTTCTCAATCAAATCCGTACAGTTGACCATTTGCGTTTCGGCCAATATTGGGGACATATTGCTCCAGCAACTATGCAAAAAGTTGATGAAGCCATCAAAATCAGCCTTGGTCTCGTCTCCATTTAATCTTCTAAAGCAGAAACCAGTTTCAATTTGATGCCTGCGCTCGCAAAACTGATTTTAATCCATTCTTGTTACCAACGGTTGCTGCCCAATCCGAAATAATGATATTCCCATCGAGGGGTGCTTTCTCAATAATAGAAACAGTCTCTTCCCACATTGATGCGGGAAGCAAAACAAATCCACTCGACTCAAGATAATGACAAATCTCGGCATGGTTCATTTTGACTCAAAACTATCTTTACAAATTGTAGAACGATTTTGCAAATCGTTCTCTGGGCGATTTACAAAATCGCCTTACAATTCGTTAAGCAAGTTTCTTCGGTTTCTGAACCATGCCCAAATCTCAGAATGCCATTCATAAGAAATGGCAACTAAAATTGTCGGCGATGTTTTGCTCTGTCCTTTATCCATCTTGGTCATTCCATTGCCGTTCCCGGTTTCCACATGTAAGTCTTGATTACTTCATTTGATTTGGTATGCCGCTCTGCCAGGAACCACATGCCGCATCCTGCCCGGTGATACCACCACTCTTTTTGCACCCCAAGTTTGTTTCCCCGCAGAAAAACATAATCCGTCCATTCCACGTTCGTTACTTCCTTCATGTTTTTGGGGCGTGGATTATACTCGCCACCAAACCGAAACTCACTCGAATTCCGCACCCCACAATTAGGACAATCTATTCGAATCATCTTCTTACCCGTTCCTTTCTAGTACCTCAACTTTATGATTTTGTAGGGTGAATTGGCAATTCGCCCAGAGTGGCGATTTATCAAATCGCCCTACATTTTTAGAAAGTTACGGTACTAGTGATTAGTGATTAGTGGTTAGTGATTAGTGGTTTGGTAATCGAACAATTAGTTTTCTCAGCATTTTTTGGATTTCAATAATTAGTTTTTGAATATCTTTAGCTTCCAAATCAGAAATATAATTCAGTTGTTCTGCGATGATGATCTGTGTGTCTACTTCTGCAATTGAGCCGAGGGAAATGTATAAAAATTGCCTAAATTCACCAGTATGCTGCCGCGCCTGCCCTTCTGCAATATTCGAAGGAACTGATACGCTGCTGCGCCGTAATTGGTCAGACAATCCATACGTTTCAAATTTTGGAAAATTCCGAATAAGGCAATATACATTCTTCACCAACTCAATAGATTTCTGCCATACAATCAAATCCCGATAACTCTGAACTCGCCTATTATCATTCACAAAACCCCTCCTCCACTCTCCACTCTCCACTCACCACTAATCACCCTCCACTCACCACTAACCACTAATCACCCACCACTAACCACTCTCCACTAATCCCCCTCCCTACTTCCCCACCGACGCCGCACCCTTCTCCCCCACCGGATCATTTTCATAAAAGCGCGAAAGGCGAAACGGCCGTATCAACTCCGGCACCTCATTCGTAGCAATCAGCTCCGCCATTCGCTTACCAGACGAAGGAATCGCTTTAAACCCATACGTTCCCCACCCCACATCAACCACAAACCCTTCAACCGGCGTAAAACCCATAATCTGGCTGTAATCCGGCGTCATGTCGCACAGACCCGCCCATTGACGCATCACGCGCACATGGCTCAGGCTGGGAAACAGTTCCAGCATATGGCCTGCCAATCCTTCCGTGAACCCCAGCGAACCACGCATCGAGTACGACGTATACGGATCAACCGAAGCGCCCATCACCAGTTCACCTCGGTCCGACTGGCTAATGTAAATGTGCAAACTGCCAGACACAATCACGACATCAAGAAACGGCTTTAGCGGTTCAGTGACAAGCGCTTGCAAAGGGTAAGTGGTAATGGGTAATTTGACACCTGCCATATCAGCAATGAGCGAAGACCAACCTGCCGTCGCGTTCAGTACCATGCCCGTTTGAATCGTACCCCGATTGGTTTCAACACCAACCACCTTATTATTTTGTACGTTGATGCCGGTGGCAGCCGTGAGTTGGTGAATGTGTACACCCATCCTGTCGGCATGATGAGCGTACCCCCACACCACCGCATCATGACGCATAATGCCGCCTCGTGGATGGTACAGCGCCCCCATAATCGGGTAGCGTGGATGCGCACTTACGTCAATTGGCGGACACAGCTTTTTGATTTTCTTGGGGTTGATCACGCTTGATTCAACACCTTGCAGCAGATTGACTTCGGCACGGCGGCGCATGGTACGCATTGCGCCGTCTGTGTGGGCCAATGTCAAATGTCCACGCTGACTAAGCATGACATTGAAATCGAATTCCACTGACATTTGCTCATACAGCTTCAAACTTTCGTCATAAAAACGGACACCAGCGGGAGTCAGGTAGTTGCTACGCACGATGGCGGTGTTGCGACCACTACCACCAGACCCAATATAGTTTTTCTCCAGCACTGCCACATTCGTAATCCCATGATCTTTGGCCAGGTAATAGGCACAGGCCAACCCATGCCCTCCACCACCAATGATCACGACATCGTAACTTTCTTTTAGTTCATGATTGTGCCACATACGGGGTAACGGCCGTTTCTCTTTCAACACTTGTCTTATCAGCTTAATCGACATAGCACACTCCTCTTTCGTAGGACAAAACGCTGTTTTTGTCCAAGCCAATTCACCAGGCCAAGACAGCGTCTTAACCCACGAATGAGGATACTATACGGTAATGATGCGCTAACGAGGGTGGATGATTTGCCGTTTTTTGTGGATGAATTGATGAAATGTTATGGGGTATTGGATGGAGAAACGGCCGTATTCGCCATCATCGCCACCAATCGCTCTTCCAACAAACCATAACCCGTGACGCGAATTTCCAGTGGAAGTTCCAAATAGTCGGCAACTTCACGGGCTTTCTCGACCAATTCAGATGATTCATTTTGCACAAAATAAACCAGCCGTCTGTAATTGTAAAAATAATCTTTTTTTAAATGAGGAAAACGATCCAACCCCATCCCCTTTACCACCAACCCTTCAAATCCACGTACCAAAAAATCGGTCAGGAAAAAAGTACCCGGTTCTTCATCCATCAAATCCTGAAAAAGGGTGCCGCCATACATTTCATAACAGTGTGGCCCGTCGATGCGCTCAAGTTGATGCTTCTCCAACATCGCATCCAACGCCCCCCTTGAGCCACAGTCGCCAAACACAACAACGGTTCGCTCGTGATCTGCTTTAATTTGCAAAAATTTTTTCTCAACATCAGGTGCGATGCGTTCTGGAAACATGTGATCCAGGGCGGGAATGCCAAATACCTGTGCATCCCAATCATGTTTATTGACAATATCTAAAACTTCTCGGGCCAATGCGCCACAAATAATCAGTGCAGTTGTCATCAATTCTCCAAAAAAGTTGGCAGTTTTGAAATATATTTGTAATATATCAGAACATTCTATATAAGGAAAATAGGGTCTACTAAAGCGAGCGAAAGCTTACCCAATACACG
>QQUD01000057.1 GCA_008501785.1 Chloroflexota bacterium | reverse complement strand
CACTTCGGTTTCCAAAAAATCTAAATTCTCGCTAATTTCCGCCCGAATCTCGGCAACCGAGAGCATCTCCATCCAGCTTGCCGCTAATTCAATACCGAGCGGCAGCCCATGTACCAATCGACAAATCTCGGTCACATCCACAATATTTTCGGGCAAAAGTGAAAATCCAGACTGCACACGCACAGCACTTTGTTGAAACAGTTGTAAAGCGCTGTAAGCCGCTGTCGCGGCAGAAATCTGATAGGGCTGCCAGGAAACGGCCGTTTCCGCATCCGGCAAACTCATGCCAGTCACACCATACAAAACCTCACCCTGCACATTGAGTCGCATCCGTGAGGTCGTTAAGATTTTGACATCGGCAGCCACCGATAAACAATCGCTGACAAAAGCTGCCCCACCACTCTCCAATAAATGCTCATAATTGTCCATCAACAGCAGCAGCTTTTTGTTTCGCAAAAAATCAAGCAGCTGCTTTTTGACGGAACTTCCTTCCTCATAAAAGGTGAAGTGAAGTGATTTGGCAACGGCCGTTACAATCGAATCGACCGAACGCAGCGCCGCCAACGATACAAACCAGACGCCATCTGCGAAGTGAGGCAGCACAGTCCGCGCCACTTCCAGCGCCAACCGTGTTTTCCCACTGCCACCAGGCCCTGTTAACGTAATCAATCGATTTGTTGGTGCTTGCAGCAGTTCGCCAATGTCTATCAATTCTGACTGTCGCCCCACAAATGATGTCGGCTGGACGGGCAAATTATGCAAGGATACAGCAGGCTTGCGCTGAGGAGCCGCTATCGAAACTGATTGCGTCCAATTCCCAGATTTAATTTGCTCAAATAAATCTATTGTTTCCTGCTCAGGGGGAATATCTAACTCATTTTTGAGAGTGGTCACACATTGATCGTATTGACAAATTGCCAATGTGCGCTGCCCCAATTGTGCATACAAAACCATCAGTTGACGATGTGCTGATTCTTGCAGCGGGTCTAAAGCGAGCCATTGTTGGACGGTGGAAACGGCCGTTTCCAATTCCCCCTTCACCGCCAAACCATGCGCCAACTTTTCCAACAACGCCGCCGCAACTCTTTGCCAATAAGAAACCTGCTGCTGCTGCCATGTGTCAAATTCAGCACTGTTACGCAGCGAAAACCCGGCCAAAAAATCACCCCGCACCAGCGCTGCCGCGTCATGTAAATCTGAGAGTTCGCCATTGTCGACCGCTTGCTGAAGGGCATGCACATCCACCCACAAGTCCCGTGCCTCATTCAGCCTCACCTGATGCCGGTCACCAATCAGCCACCCGGCTCCCAACATATGATTGACTTCCCAAAGCGTGCGCCGCAAATTAGCAAATGCACGTGTTGCGTCCATTTCCGGCCAAAACAAAGTCGCCAAACCATCTCGTGTGCAGGTTTGATTTGTTATCGCCAGATAAACAAGCAGCGCAATCGCCTTGCGCCGGTCTGTTGTCACCGGCTGTCTGTCAATCTCAATTATCGGGGCACCCATCAGGTGCAATCTTAGCTGTGTCACGTTGCATAACTCCAATGATTGATTATATCTGAACGACTCAGGAAATTGCAGGGATTAGACAAATCCCATCCCGAAACGCTTTCCGCAACGATAAATGGGACGAATCGGAAACGGCCGTTTTCTAAAATAATCTCATCATCAAAAAAGGAGGCAATCATGTCCGATAATGCAGCATTGATTCAACAATCATTTGTACAGAACAACAGCATACCTAAAACAATGCAGCTGCGTCGTGAAGCAGCACAGCTGTTCCGAAACGGCCGTATCATCGCATTGTGGCACCGGTTCTGGGGACACATCACCCAACATGATGTCAGCCTCAAAAACCTGAACGACCTGAAATCAACCACACCGCTGCAAATACGACAGCAAGCAGGCATTCAAGAGATTCCAATTAATCAAATCAAAGGCAGTGTGGGACGGAGCCGCGATTTTGATCATCTGTTTCGCCCCTTAAAAACACACAACAAAGACCGTTGGGTCAATGTGGCTGTTGCCCGCCGGATGGGTGTCCCTTTACCCGCTGTGAATCTCATTCAAATCGGAGATCGCTTCTTTGTGCGTGATGGACATCATCGTATTTCGGTGGCCCGGTCCATGGGTCAGGCGACCATTGATGCATCGGTAATTGTGTGGAAAACAGTCAAGTAAATTATCATCTTTGGGGTGAAAACGGCCGTACCACCGTCACCACTCCATCCTCGTCAAAAACCGCAGGCTCACCACCTGCGGTTTTTATTTTGTCATACTTTGACAACCCAACAGATTGGGGTACGATTTAGACAATCACCTAATGAGGAGACTGCTAACCGTGGAAAAAAAGGTACAAGAACTTAAATCCCGCTTAATGGAAATCACCGATATTAATCTAGCTGCAGCCCTGCTTGCCTGGGACCAAGCTACTTACATGCCATCCGGTGGTGCAGCCGCACGGGGTCGTCAAATGGCAGCCCTGGGCCGCATTGGTCATGAAAAATTGATCGATCCCAAAATGGGCAAATTACTCGATGACCTGCAAACTTTTGGCGAAAGTTTGCCATACGACAACGATGATGCTTCAATCATTCGCGTCGCTAAAAAGGTTTATGATAGAGCCGCCAAAGTGCCAGCCGACCTAATGGGTCAAATGCAAGAACATTCGGCAGCCGCCTATCAAGTATGG
>QQUD01000692.1 GCA_008501785.1 Chloroflexota bacterium | reverse complement strand
TCCTGTAATGCAGGCAACCCTAGCCGCCTTTGAATCAACGCTGACGTTTCCAGAATGGTGTAATTTGTTGTCAGCAGTGGCGCTTGCTGTTCTACCAGATTTTGCATGATGGGAACGGCCGTTTCATGATAACGATCATCCCGATTGAGGTAGGCAATAAAAGCAGATGTATCAATAAAAACCGTCATGCGCCCCCATCCCCATAAATCTCATCCAGATAATCATCATGATTTTTGGCTAAATCCGCAATTCCTGAACCATATTTTCCTGCTAAAGAAGTTAACTGCTCAATCAGTTCGGAATGATTTTGTCCAGATGTTGTTTGAATTAATCTATCCACACTCTGTCGGATCAACTCAGCCATCGAGACCCCTCTTTCAATTGCTAACCTTTTCAAAGCAACAGCCTGCTGTTCTGTTAACTGAATTTGTGTTCGAACCATATCAACCTCTCAACATCATGATTACACATTTCAACTTCATGATAACACTATCAAAACGGTTGTCAATCATTTTATCAAACAAAACGGGAGATAGACGGTATAATAAAATGAAGGCAAATTCATCAAAATATGAGGTAAGACACTTTGACTACTGCCCAACCCAACAACATGGATTCTTTTTCTGAACAAACAGAACCATTCCGAGCTGAATTGATAATCCACTGTTACCGCCTCCTCGGATCGCTTGGTGATGCCGAGGATATGGTGCAAGAAACGTTTTTAAAAGCGTGGCAAAAGCTGTTCCAATATCGCGGGGATGCGCCGCTGCGAGCTTGGCTGTATAAAATTGCCACCAATGCCTGCCTGGATGAACTGCGCAAACAATCAAGACGCACGCTGCCACAGCACAATGGCCCCGCCGCAAATCCAAACGAGCCATTCGCCCCACCTGTCACGGATCCAATTTGGTTAGATTTGTTGCCCAATCATTATTGGACAAGTGGAGAAGCTGGCCCTGAAGCACGTTACAGTCAGCGCGAAAGTGTAGAATTAGCATTTCTGATTGCGGTGCATGTGCTGCCGCCGCGTCAACGTGCCGTGCTGCTGCTGCGGGATGTGCTGGACTGGCGCACACGTGAAGTAGCTGAACTGCTCGACACAACAGAATCTTCTGTGAACAGCGCCCTCAACCGCGCACGTAAATCAATGGCACAACATTATCACCCCAAACCGACCACCTCAAAAGAGGCTGACGACAAACTCCTCTCTCAATATTTGCAAGCGTGGGAACATCACGACATGCAACAATTGATTGGTCTGATTAAACACGAAGCAACGTTAGCGATGCCACCTTCACCAGCCTGGTATCAAGGCGCAGCAAACATCATCACATTTTTGCAAAACAATGTTTTTATGGAAGGGATGCGGTGGCGGTTACGGCCGTTACAAGCCAACGCCCAACCAGGATTTGCACTTTACAGCTTCAACCCTGAATCAGGCAAGTTTGAGCCGTTTGGGGTGCAGGTGGTACGGGTGGAAAACGGCCGTATTGCAGACATCATTCTTTACGTCGGGCCTGAGTTGGTGCGCAGGGTTCGATTGGTAGATGAGGAAGAGAATAATTAATTGGTGAATAGGTGAATGATTAATGAGCCAGAACGCACCTCATCAACAATTTTCCATTCACCAATTCAACATTAAAGTTGTTCCTGAATAAAAGAATTAAGAATTTTGGACGCAGATTTTCAAGATTAACGCAGATTTTTCCTCTTCAGATCAGCGTCGTCTGCGTTAATCTGCGTCCTATTTCTTATTAAGGAACAACTCTGTTTAATTATTTTGGACCTTTGGGGTTTTACGGGATGATCGGCACATCTGGTAGGGGCGGTTCGCGAACCGCCCCTACATTTGGCGTCAACCTCATGAATTCCTAAAGAGCCATTATTTTCTTCTCTTACGTGGTTTCTGCATTAATGCGCTTGGCTTCAGAATAGCCATCAAAGGCCAGCGCCGTATTCACCACAAAGACCGCCCCAAACATCAGCGGATAGAGCGACGGCGCAGCTGTGCGCAGTTGCAGCTCCACATACGTGAGCACAAGCGCCCCCACGGTTAACGCGATACCTAGGGCTTTACGACGGCCGTTATACACCGTTCCCGGTCCCATCAAGAAAAAATTCAATACCGCAGCAATCCAAGGATTTTTCATACCTAACTCCTTTTTAAAATGATTTGTTTTCACTTATATGACGTGAGGATGATTGAAAACTGTGCGGTATTGATCATTTGCATTTCAGCATTTCAGCTAAACAGCTTTTCGGCAGGGTGAATTTCTGGCTGAAAAGCTGTTTTGTCTCCAAATAGATACTTTAATTGGAAGGGGCAGGTACAACAAAGAGTGCTTTGCCTAAACTGTATTTGGATTCATGGACAAAGATAGCTAACCATCGATCATCAGGCGAGAAATTTGAGTATAGCTGGAAGCCGGTTTCGTATCCTGGAATCTGCAAGCGCTCAACCAAAACGCCGCTTTCTTGATCGTAAATAACGATGCCGTTGGCGCTTGTGTTGGCAAACAGTTTATTTGCGCCTTCTTGCCAGGGATTGAAGGCAGTGGGTTGCTCAGAAAATGTGCCATCTGCCTCGAAAACAGGGCGCGTCCAATAACGGCCGTTTCCATCATACCCCACCTCCCCATTCGGAAAAATGCGAAACGTTACATTCGTCTGCTTAAACACCTCAATCGATTCGCCTTC
>QQUD01000173.1 GCA_008501785.1 Chloroflexota bacterium | reverse complement strand
AATGGTATCCTTTTTCAGCAAATACATGGAGAGCGGCTTGCATCATTGCGGTCCGTTTGGCATCTTTTTTTTTGCGTGTTTTGTCACGACTTCGGTAGGCCATTATTTATGTTGTCATGAAGAGCATAGATCAGGTATGAAACAGCGTCAATATACTTTCAGGGCTATTGTTTCGCAAAACAAATATGACGGATATGAATGAAGTAGCGAAACAATTTAACTGAAGCAATTTGCGAAGGTCTATCTGTCAAATGGTGTTTGCTTCAGTATTAGTACACAAACAAACGTTGATTGCTAAGTAATACAAAAGTTTGTTTCTGTAAAAGTGGGATAAATTGAACATCTTCCTCGTTAATAAAGATAGCGCAGTCCCTCTCTACTTGCAAATCTACGACCATATGCGTCAGGAAATATTGCAGGGCAACTTGTTACCGGGTACAAAATTGCCACCAAGCAGGCAGTTGGCGAAACAATGTGGCGTGGCTCGCTTAACCGTTACTGAGGCCTATGCACAATTGAAAGCTGAAGGGTTCATTACCAGCCGCAGTGGGTCAGGCACTTATGTGAGCGATTCATTGCCGATACACTCACGCGTTTTGCCAAAACACAAAATGGATGCGACGCATCCGCCGCTTTCAGCCTGGGGAAACCGTGTAATGGGAATGAGGCAGCGGGTGGAACGGCCGGTGCCCCAACGCCCCAGCATCGATTTCGGATTTGGTCGCGCCTTTCACCACATTTTTCCCTATGATGTCTGGCGCAAACTATTGGCACGCTACTTGAGCACAGATGATGCGATGCTTGCACGCTACGGTTCGGTTGCCGGATTTTATCCGCTGCGGGAGGCATTGGCTCACTATTTGGGGCGTCTGCGGGGCGTGGATTGCCAACCTGAGCAAGTCGTGATTGTAAGTGGTGCGCAACAAGCGCTCGATATTTTAGCAAGACTTTTGCTCGAACCTGGTGATGAGGTTTTACTAGAGACACCTGGATATATGGATGCCTTTGCCATTTTTAATGTCTATGGCACACAAATCGAGTCTTTGCCGGTAGATGACGAAGGTTTTCCTGTCGAAAAAATACCAACAACTAGCCGCGCCAAACTGCTATTTGTGACCCCATCCAATCAATTTCCAAGCGGTGGCACGATGCCGCTGGCACGACGCATGGCGCTGTTGCAGTGGGCACAAAAGCACCGCGCCATCATTATTGAGGATGATTATGATGGGGAATTGCGTTACGACGGCCGGCCGCTGTCGGCATTGCAAGGATTGGACAAAGACGGCCGTGTTATCTACCTCGGCACATTCTCAAAAGTGCTGTTTCCAGCGCTGCGATTGGGGTATGTGGTGCTGCCTCACTCGTTAGTTACGCCATTTGTGCAGGCGAAAAGGTTGGTTGATCGTGGTGCACCGACGTTGACGCAGGCTGCAATTTCAGACTTTATCAACGAAGGTCATTTTGAGCGCCATTTACGCCATTTGCGCACCGCTTATGGTCAGCGCCACGCGGTTTTGATGAAAGCACTACAATCACATATGCCAAAGTCGGTACACTATTCGACAACGCCTGCAGGTTTGCATGTGATGTTGTTTTTACCGATGGGGGTGGAGGAAACGGCCGTTATTCAACAAGCAGCGCAAGCAGGCGTCGGTGTTTATCCTGGGGCACGCTACCATTTGCAGCATCCGGCACCGCCTTCGATTTTGATGGGGTTTAGTGGGTTGAGTGAGGTTGATATTGAGGAAGGGGTGCGGCGGCTGGCAAAGGTTTTGCAGAATGGGGGAAAATAATGAATTGTGAATGATCTAGCTACTTCACAATTCGTTATTCACAATTCACAATTCATTATTTCTTTGAATTTCATACAGAATTATTGCAGCGGCTGCATTCACCGAAAAAGAATCAATGCCAGACACCATTGGAATCGTGACGAGCGTGTCTAGCTGTGTCGTGAGGTCATCGGGTAGGCCGAAATATTCATTGCCTAGCAAAACTGCCGCACCCTTTTCAAACTTTGCATTTGGCAATGGGGTACCACCAGTAACGGCCGTTCCCACCCGCTCAATCCGCGCACTATGTAAATCAGTCAACAAGTCAGCCACATCTTTATAACTTACAATAGGCAGCTTAAAAATGCTGCCCATGCTGTTGCGTACTGCCTTTGGGTGGAATGGATCGCTCACGCCCACCGTCACCAATGCCGTGCAGCCGGAAGCGTGTGCCGTCCGCACCATGGCTCCCACATTGCCCGGATCGACCACATCTACCGCCACTAATAACAATGGCGGATCTGCTTCAGCTATCAATTCAAATATTGTGGGGAGTTGAGGGAGTTTAATGAGGCTGAGGATAGAGCCGAGGGAACGGCCGTTTACCAACCCATCCATCACCGCATCTGGCACAATGGTAACGGGGGTGTTTGATTTTTTTAGGGTTTGGAGGAGTGTATGAGTGCGGGAAAACGGCCGTTTCTCCCAACTTTCCCCCACCACAACCTGCTGTATCGGTACGCTAGCCCGCAACGCTCTTTCATGCAGACGAATCCCCTCAATCGAGTAAAAGCCACTGGCGGCACGTCCCTTCGGGGTCGCCACACGTCGCAGCATCTCCACCACCCCGCGCCAGTTTGATTCGTCAGCCATCGTAAGTTACCTGCCGTGCCAGGCAGAGGGCACAACATCTTGGACTGCCACCCTGACTGGCACAACCCACCACTATCCAGCCAAATTCGAAATAATTTCAGCCGCGCCAACATATGTGCCAATTAGACTGCCTAGCGTGGTCATGAAAAACACCAACAGCACCCGCAGCAGCTTGTTTTGCCACCATTTGCGCCATTGGCTGACATCATCACTCACCGTCTGGAATTCTTTCACAACCGGTGGTTGAAAATAGACCTGCACAAAGGCAGCCACATAACCCGCACCAATCACCGGCGTCAAACTCGTCAGCGGCGCACCGAAAAATGAAATCAAAATCGTCAACGGGTGCGCAAAAGCAACAACCGCTCCAATCGCCGCCGGTATCCCATTCGCCAATACCCAATAAAACAAATTATCACCCGCAGCAGATGCACCCTGAGTAATGCCAATATAGGCCAGCATGCCAATAATCAGCAGCGGAATTCCCCAACCAATAATTTTACCAACTGGCGAAGGGGGTGGAATTTCTTCAATAATGGACAAATCAATATCAGGTTTTTCGCGCAGGGTGGTCAAAATACCTTCAACATGACCAGCTCCAACCACCGCCACAACCTTCTCACCCACAGAGTGACGTGTTTTTTGCGCAATATAGGTATCCCGTTCATCAATCAGCACTGACTTGAGAACAGGCATGGCATCGCCCAACTCTTGCATCAATTCCGAAAGCACGTCTTTCTTCTTAATCTCTTGCAGAATCTCTTCAGTGATCTCTTCATCACTGGCTGCCCCTACAATGCCAGATGCCAGCAAATTCATTTTTTCCCACAGGGACATTGATGACCAGGCACGACGCAGCGTAATGCGTACATCGCGATCTACCAGCGAAATGGGGATGTTATACTCTTTGGCAACTTTGGCCGCTTCTAGTAGTTCAGTTCCAGGCATGACACCAAGTTTTTGACCAATACGGCGTTGGTAAGATGCCAATAGCAAATTCACAAGCAGCGTCGGCAGCTGTCGTTGGCGAATGATTTGTTTTAAATCTAAATTTTCCCACTTTCGCTGCTCTGACAACGTTCTGTATCTCTGTTCGTCTAGCTCAATACAAACGATGTCTGGTTTTTCCTGTACAACCACCCGACGCACCAAATCAGCCGATTCCTGGGAAACGTGGGCAGTACCAATGATGATATATTCACGGCCGTTTTTCTCTACAATCTGCACATCAGCCGGATAATCCCGAATATCTTCAACGATTTCTTCAGTCATATGTATTTTAATCACGAATATCACGAATGGACGAATGACACGAATTTATTTTTTTCTTCAGTCGTGTTATTCGTTTATTCGTAAAATTCGTGATACCTCTTAATAATTCAGTCACCAACTCTCAATCCCCGCTGGAATTGCATTTGGTGCAGGCGGAAGTATACCCCATCTGCGTTGGTTAGCAGGTCTGAATGTGAGCCTTGTTCAACAACACGGCCGTTTTCCAATACCAAAATCCAATCCGCATTCACAATTGTGCTCAATCGGTGCGCAATGACAAACGAAGTCCGCCCTGCCATCAGCCGATCCAGCGCTTCCTGCACCAGGCTTTCACTCTCACTATCTAGCGAAGACGTCGCTTCATCCAAAATCAAAATACGTGGATTTTTCAAGATTGCACGCGCAATCGATACCCGCTGCCGCTGCCCACCGCTCAACTTCACACCACGTTCGCCGACAAGCGTCTCATATCCATCTGGCAAATCGTTGAGAATAAACTCATGGGCATTGGCAGCTTTTGCCGCTGCTTCAACTTCGGCTTGAGTAGCGTCTAGCTTGCCATACCGAATATTCGCCAGCACTGTATCCGAGAACAAAATCGTTTCCTGCGGCACAATACCAATTTGGTCACGTAAACTATTGAGCTGTACATTGCGAATATCATGTCCGTCAATCAAAAGCTGACCCTCAACCACATCATAAAAACGGGGAATCAAGTTTACCAGCGTCGTCTTACCTGCCCCGCTCGGCCCCACCAGCGCAATTACCTGACCCGGTTCGGCCGTAAATGACAGCTCATGCAAAATGGCGACGCGCTCGTTGTAATGAAAACTGACATTTTCAAATGCAACCTCACCTGTCACCTGCGGCAATGAGGGCGCATTCGGCTTGTCATCAATGTCCGGTTTCGTGTCCAGCAGCTCAAACAGCCGCTCTGTCGCCCCTAAAGCCGACTGGAATTGCGCGTACAGCCCAGCCAACGAAGCAATCGGTGCAGCAACCATCATGGTATAAACAAGATAAGCAACCAGTCCACCCGCCGTCAGCCTGTCCTGAATCACTTCAAAGCTGCCAAACCAGAGCGTAATCGTGATAGAAGCAAAAGCCATGAAACCAATAATTGGCCCCAGCACGGCCGAAATTCGGGCACGCTCCATGGCCGCATCAAACGTTTCGTTGACTTTTGTAGAAAAACGGCCGATTTCATGCATCTCTCGGGCAAATGACTTGACAATACGAATGCCGCTGGTTGTTTCTTCCACCACATTGGCAGCTTCGGCCAGTTTGTCCTGCACCTTTTTGGCCGCCTTGCGAATTTTGCGCCCCAACCAGACCATTGTTAACGAAATGATGGGAATACCGGTGAGAATCACTAATGTGAGCCGCCAGTTGAGAATGAACAGCAAAACGGCCGCACCAACCAGTGTCACCCCTTGCCGCAGCAAAGCCACCAAATTATCGGTAACGGCCGCTCGCAGCAGCGATACATCATTCGTTAACCGCGAAACCACTTCACCCGTGCGATAATCTGCATAAAATTTGAGGGAGAGCTGTTGTAGATGGCTGTACACCTGGATGCGAATATCAGCAATAGCCCGTTCGCCAACATATGCCAGTGTTAGCCGGTGGGCGAAGCTAAAAATGCTTTGCACAATAAACACAACCAGCAAACCAATCGCTAATTGATTCAAGCGAGGCAGGTTTTTATCAATCAGCACCACATCAACCAGATTTTGGATAACTAATGGCAATATTAATCCAAGCCCTACGCTAAACAGCAGCGCAATGATGGAAAGGATCATCCAATTGCGATATGGTTTTATGTAAACTAGTATCCGGCGAAACGTGTACAGGCTTTCCCGACTGAGGGGAACTGCTTTCAGGTCTTCATTTTGTTCATACCGCCGACCCATACGGCGCATTCTCATTCCCATAAAAATCTTACCTTTAACTGAACGGCGGATGTGAAATCTACATCCACCTTTTAATTATCCCGTAATTTTAGGCTTTTACACGTTACAGGGGGTGATTTTTATCTGACAGTCATCTATCAAGCAGAAGCTATAAATGCCATTAGCCATTTTTAATTAAAAAATGCGCTAGATAGTTGACACTTTTCCCTCTTGATAATCACATCCAATTTGCCTATGATCATATTTACCTACAACTCGTTCCTTATCAGAATGGGTTCGCCTGGTTTTATCTGAACTGTAGTTACTACAATTTGAATGGAGAAGTGGACCTTGCCAACGTTGAAACACGCCTGGCCCTATTTTTTATTGTGTCTTTTTATTTTGAACGTTCCAGGTATCTATCATGGAAATCAAGCCGCCGTTGCTGCCACTGAGAAAAAAGTCTTTCAAAATCATTTTGACTCAGAATCTTCATTAAACGCTGTTGCCTCCTCTGAAGAATTAGGCCTCGTACAAGTTGGTGAATATATTCCAATCGATCTTGAAATAAATGCTCACAATGAATTAAGCCAATCAAGAACTATTTACTCACCAGCCGCTGCGTTTATCAAAGTGCATTTCCAAACGTTTTGTTTGCCACCAGGGGTTAATGTAACGATTTCGGATGCGACAGGTATCGAACAATATTCATACCCAAATGAGTCTGATTTTTTGATGGATTGTGAAGGTAAGGGGTTTTGGGCAATGTCAATTACGGGGGATACGGCCGTTATCACCCTCCACACGACACCCGAACCAGACAACCTCACAACCACACAACCAGAACCCTACCACTTACACATCGACAAATATGCCAGAGGATATTCACCTGCCCAAGTGGCCTTATTAAACGAAACAAACCGGCCCGAATCAACCTGCACCGATCTAGAACGATACGATGCCATCTGTTACGCATCTTCGCACCCTATCGAATATGAAAAATCCAATGCGGTCGCCCGACTGTTAGTCACTAAAAACAGTGGAACCTATGTTTGCACCGCATGGCGTGCCAGCAGCCTGAACCGCATTATTACCAACGAACATTGTGTAAATTCACAAGCAGATGTAGAGCGTGTTGAACTTTGGTTTAATTACCAGGCAATCAGTTGTAATGGAGATGTCGATCCAAACATTACAAAAGTTATGGGCAAGACGCTCCTTGTTGCTGATGCCATCCATGATGTTGCTGTATTTACCATCAACGATTTTGCGTCGGTGCAACAGTTTGGGTTTCTGAATTTTGATATTCGCCCACCCATTTTAGGAGAAGTAATCTACATTCCGCAGCATGGCAGCGGCAATCCACGTGAGTTTGGTATTGAAAGCAGCATAAACAGTGGCAATGTTTGTCGCATTGATGATGCCATTCGCAATGGATATGGTTACAACACAGATACTGGCTATTTTTGCGATACCATTGGCGGCAGTTCTGGCTCGCCGGTGCTGGCCCGTTCTAGTCATGACGTGGTGGCCTTGCATCATTTTGGTGCCGGAGGTGCTATCTGCACAGATACCTTAATGAATGCTGGCGTCCGGGTAGACAAACTGTGGCCTATTATTCAGCCTTACTTTTCAATCATGTCGGGTGACACCTATGAACCGGACAATGTTGCAGGGAATGCAACACCTATTATCAATGAAAAAATGCAAATTCACAGCATTTTTCCTGCTGGTGATAAAGATTGGGTTACTTTTTCGTTGGCGAGAGAAACGGCCGTTTCCCTCCAAACATCTGGCTCAATTGGCGACACTCGCATGTGGCTATACGATAGCAACTTTCAAGAGATCGAATTCAACGACAATGGGGATGGCACCACTTTTTCAACAATTAACCGAGTTTGCGGTGGAGATGCGCTGCCCGCAGGTAATTACTTCGTAAAAATTGATGCATTGGAAAACGACGATGAAATTTCTGAATACACCCTCCACTATGCCATCGATGACAACTGCAACAGTACAAATAGCGAGCTGATAACAGGTGATTTCATTGTAGACGACGACAATAATAATCAAAGCAGTGGGAACAACAACAACAAAATAAATTCAAGCGAATCTGTTGAACTTTACTTCAATTTAGCTAAAAACAGCTCAGAAACAGCCACAAAAATATATGCATGCATCAGCGAAGACAGCAGCTTTGTTACTGGACCACTTCATAATTCATGCAGTGTCTTCGGCAATATTAGAGAGGGCAATTACGCCATTAATCATGATGATTTTGATTTTGAAATTGCGCCTGACGCACCTGGTAATCATGTCATTAATTTTACTTTGAATGTGACGTATGGCAACGCAAACACCACTGAGATGGTTACTTACTCAGTTCCAGTGCAAGCGAAGTATCAAGTTTATTTGCCGATGGTGGTGGGGCCATAAAACGGCCGTTTTTACCAAACCGTCTTCATCGCGCCGCCATCCACAATCAACGTCTCGCCAGTGATATAACGAGCAGCATCCGACAACAAAAATGCGCCAGCCTTGCCAAACTCTTGAATCGTGCCATACCGTCCCCAGGGAATCGTGGCCTCACTTTTCGCCTTTTGCTCCGCAATAGAAATCGCCGCTTTCTGCGCATTAATGGCATCAAGTGACCGCACTCTATCGGTATCAATACGTCCTGGCACAATATTGTTAACGCGAATCATCTCACCTGCTAATTGATGGGAAAGGCTTTTTACCAAGCTCACCACACCCGAACGCATCACATTTGACAACAGTAAAATATCAATTGGCTCTTTCACGGATGAAGATGTCACAGTCAAAATCGAACCGCCACCACGCGCCCGCATTGACGGCAATGCAGCACGAACCATGCGCACACTGCTAAGCAATGTAAGCTCAAATGCAGCCTGCCAACCTGCATCATCAAAATCATCAAAGCCACCGGCTGGTGGTCCACCCGCATTGACCACAAGCCCATCAATACCGCCAAACCGTTCTTGTGCTGTCGCCACCCAATTTTGGATCGACTCAGCACTTGTGGCATCTAACACCATGCCCATCACCTCAGAACCGGTCTCATTGTGCAATCGGGCTGCCGCTGCCACAATGTCAGCTTCTGTGCGACTGCCTATGCAGACGGTTGCCCCTTCCTGAGCAGCCGCTTCAGCAATGCCATACCCCAATCCTTTACTGGCAGCCGCCACCAAAATCACTTTACCTTTTAACCCCAAATCCATTTATGCCTCCTGCACAGCTTGTCAGTGTCATCCAATCAAACATTAATCATCGTGAAGATTATATCTCATGAAATCATTATGCTGTCATAATTGAACATGACCTTATGCAATCTTTCTGATACCTGACGGCTACTCCCAAGGAGACTTTTATGAAATGGATTAAACGATTGTTACTGGCCCTACTTGCCCTGCTCGCCGGATTCTTCCTGCTGCTGGCAGGATTTATTATTGTGGATGGATTGACTGCGCAAAGTTCATCCGAGTTGGCAAATGTGACATACACGGATGCGAGCGGAGATGAGCTGCATGGGTATCTAGCGGTTCCCGATGGGCCAGGACCCCATCCGGCGGTGTTGATGATTCATGAATGGTGGGGCATGAATGAATCGATTACGATTATGGCAGAAGCGCTGGCGAACGAGGGGTATGTGGTGCTGGCGGCGGATGGGTATCGAGGGAATGTGACGAGCCAGGTACCACGTGCCCTGTGGCTGCGATTGACAACACCGGAAGAGCAAGTTTTTTCGGATTTAGATACCGGGTTAGACTATTTGCGCAGCTTGGAAAATGTGGACACTGAGCGGGTGGCGTCGATGGGTTTTTGTTTTGGCGGTGGCCATTCGCTGCAGCTAGGTTTGCGGCAGTCTGAGAATTTGGCGCTGACGGTGATTTATTATGGCAGTTTGGTGACGGATCCGGATTTGTTACGGCCGTTAACCGCAGCCCAACCCGTCCTCGGTGTCTTTGCCGAAGAAGACCAGACTATTTTTGTAGAAGAAGTGCTGGAATTTGAGGCGGCGCTGAACAGCCTGGACATCGACAATCAAATCACAATTTACCCCGATGTTGGGCATGGATTTGTGACAGAAACGAATTTTAATCAACCGGGCATTGCGGGGGATGCGTGGCAGGAAGCGGTGGATTTTTTGGCATTAAATTTGCAGGGGCAATAGCTGAGCAAAGGTGCAACGCACTTCGGAAAGTGCGTCGCACCGGGGTTTTACTTTTTTTCAATGTCGGATTCATCCAACTTGACTGTCTGCGGGTAATTGCTGAGGAAGGCAAGCAAGACCTGCACCCGTTCACTACCCGGCAGATGGGCATCAAAAATTGCCTCAAAACCAGCAAACGGGCCGCTGACAATGCGTACTGGTTCCCCTTTTTTAACCTGCAGGCGTTCAGGCTGTTGGGCATTCAATTCATTTAACTGCTTTTTTAATTCATTAATCAGTCGTTCTGGTACAACAGCCGGAATACCGCCAAATACAACTAATCCATGCGTTCCTTGAATCCAGCTAAACGCATTTTTGCCCATTTCGCTCAAATCTGCCTTGATGAATAGATACCCTGGGAAATAAGGTTTTTCTTTGGCAGAACGGGGATTTACCGGCTTTACGCGCAGCGTGGGGAAAAACATCTGAACCTCACGCGAGTGCAGCATTTGAGAAACGGCTCTCTCTTTATGCGGCTTCACGCGTAAAGCATACCATTCTTTTGACATACGCAACTTCCTGTAAAACTAATGGGGTATTTAAGGTGCGACGCACTTTGGAAGTGCGTTGCACCTACCTCACGATAGCCCAACAATGCGTGTGGCGACGGTTGTGATGAGTTGGGGAAATGCGGCAAAGACGATACTGATACCCAGCAGCAGAGCAACAGCACCTCGAATCCAGCGCGGTTCTGCATTTGTGTGGTGAGTCTGGGGTAGTTGCTTCACCAAAATAGCCAGCAGACGTAGAATGCCTAATGCAGCCCCGACCATTGACAATAATAATAATAT
>QQUD01000227.1 GCA_008501785.1 Chloroflexota bacterium | reverse complement strand
GCGAACAGACTCGATTGAGGGAAATTCAAGTCGTTATATTTGTTAGAGAGTTATGTCTCGAAGCAGTGATTGGGCATCTATCAAATCGGCCGTTTCGACTTCGCTTAGTGGATGCGCCTGATATTGGGTTTACTTGGCAAGGTGCTGGCGGCATGGCTGATGCCGAAGTAATAGAGCAATTAAACGGTCCTGATGATGAGCTTTACGGAGAAATGATTGCAATCCGGCAACAGCTCAATCACACTAATACCCCTCAAACCCCTCATTTTTGGAAAGCAACGGCACTAGTACCGTAACTTTCTAAAAATGTAGGGCGATTTGATAAATCGCCACTCTGGGCGAATTGCCAATTCACCCTACAAAATCATAAAGTTGAGGCACTAGTACCGTAACTTTCTAAAAATGTAGGGCGATTTGATAAATCGCCACTCTGGGCGAATTGCCAATTCACCCTACAAAATCATAAAGTTAAGGCACTAGTACCGTAACTTTCTAAAAATGTAGGGCGATTTGATAAATCGCCACTCTGGGCGAATTGCCAATTCACCCTACAAAATCATAAAGTTGAGGTACTAGCAGCTTGTTAGAGAAAGAATTTTTGGACGCAGATTTCCATGATTTGGTGCCACGCCTTTGCAGATTTATTAATGTTTTAGGCATGAAATCCATTCTTATCTGCGTTAATCGGCGTTAATCTGTGTTTTAAATCACTATAATGGTATTTTACGGACCGAAAGTGTTCAAATTCACATTATGAAAAGTAATGAGAAAGTGTTAACTGGACATAAACTTGTGGATAAAAGTGGAGGTTATCCACAAGTTATCCACAAAAACGGCCGTTTCACGCTTCTTTCATTAAAATTTTATGATTGGGTCCGTACTCTGGTACTGTTGGGGCATGAAGATCATTTGGGGGATACGGCCGTTAATATTGCCCGTTTCGGAGCCGGGTGTCCTTCAATAGTTTTTTGTGAGTTATTTACATCCAAACAGCTTACCAACGATTCAAACGTCATCCAATCTGTGCTGCGTTGTTCTTGAACGGTTGTGTGCGTTATGTCAACTAGCTTAATGCCTTGAAAACGGCATTTTCGCAACCAGGAAATAAGCGTATCGGATGACGGGATGAACCATACGTTGTTCATGCGTGCATAGCGACTTTCTGGCACAAGGACCTCGCCTAATTTGCCATCAATCACCAGCGTTTCTAGTACCAATTCGCCGCCTGGGCGCAACGTGTCGCGTAATCTCATCAAATGGTCAAAGGGTGAACGTCGATGATACAAAACGCCCATCGAAAAGATCGTGTCGAATGCTCTTAAATTTTCTGGCAGCTTTTCAATCCCTAATGGCAGCACGTAGGCCGGACTGTTTCTCATAAAATGTCGCATGACGTGATATTGCATGACGTATACTAAAAATGGGTCCAGCCCCAGCACCAATTCTGCCCCAGCACCAATCATGCGCCACATGTGGTAGCCGTTGCCACAGCCAACATCGAGCACAAGACGGCCGTTTAGCGGCGCAATCGCATCTTTCAACCGGTCCCACTTCCAATCCGAGCGCCACTCAGTGTCGATATGAATGCCAAATAGATCAAACGGTCCTTTACGCCAGGGGTGGAAGTGGCGCAGTTGTTGGTCAAGCTGTTGCTGCTGTTCTGGCGTTACGTTATCTGGTACACCGATGCGCACTTCATCAAGCAGATCGAGGGAAGACGGCCGTATTTCTGGCAGTGCATCCAGCGTTTTTTTCCATTCTGGCAGCTTTCCGTGTTGGTCAGGCTGCAAGGCTGCTGCAATTTGAGCTGGCAACATGTCACCCCACCCGGCAAGCGGCGTCTTAGCAAGTTGGGGGTAAAGGGATGAATAATCAAATGGAGTCATGATTTTGTTGGATGGTTGTTGTGAGTACGACGTGGGCACCTGCGGTGAGGAGGGCGTTTGAAACGGCCGTTTCCATCCCTTCATCTACCAGCGCAATCATGTTGCCGCCGCGTCCAGCACCACTTAATTTAGCACCCAGCGCACCAGCATCAACAGCGGCTGTTACCAGCGTGTCTAGTTCAGGCGAAGACACCGTCATTTTTTGCAGCCAGCTATGATTTTCTTTCATTAATTGGCCAAGTTGGGCAATGTCGCCTTGTTCAATGGTGGTGCGGGCTGATTGGGTTATGTGCCCACACGCATCAAAGAAGGTTTCAAAACGGTTGCGATCTGCTTCCCATTGACGGCGCACGTCAAGTACCGCGTTCCTTGTACTGCTGCGTACGCCAGTATCGCCGATGAGGAGGTGTAACGGCCGTTTTACCACAAACGGCTCAATCAAATTCTGGGGCTGCTGTCGCACAAAATAAATGGGTTGTTCAAATGAAACTACCGTGTTATCGATGCCGCTGGGGGTGCCGTGGTGAATCTTTTCTACTTCGTAAGTGAGTTTTGAGACCTTCTCATTTCCCTGTAAATTGGGCAAGTCTAAAAATTGGGCCAACGCACGAATCACAGCCGCCGCAATCGCTGCCCCGCTGCCCAATCCACTGGCAATCGGGATTTGACTGGTGACGGTGATTGATATATCGGGGAGGGTAGACAAATCCGCAGCTTGTTTGACTTGACGCACGGCCAATGCCAGCGCGTCGTCATCTGGCAAACTAGACAGCCACACGTCGGTATTCAGGTCGGGCGCGATGAGACGGATGCCCGGTTGTGAGGTGGGTTTGATAACGGCCGTTGCTCTGAGTTGACTAACCGGTGCAGCTATGGCGGGACGGCCATAAACGACCGCATGTTCACCAAAGAGGATGATCTTTCCGGGAGCGGTTGCGATTGTCATAGTGAAAAGGTATCAATTAACAAATTAAGATTTTTTGTTTTCAGATGGCAACAACGGATTTTAGTAAGGAACGGAAGCAGAAATGGATTTTATCTGTTCCTTATTGGTATCTGTTGTTGCTCCTACAAAAGGTAGAGCGCAATAAAGACGAGAACTGCAAAAAAGAATACAGTTACCTGCATTGAGCGGTCTCGCAGGAATATCTCTTCCGGTGCGCCGCCTTCGTGGCGCACGTGAATGAGGTACATGTAGCGAAAAATGCCGTAAAGCACAAACGGAATCGTGAGCATCATTAAGTTGTTGTCGGGTAGTCCTTCCGCTAAAAAGGTGTATAGGCTGTAAGAGACGATGGCGCTGGTGGTGACAATGCTGAGCAGGCGATCAATCAGATCCAGGTTGTACTCTTCCAAAATCAGGCGATGATTTGATGCATCTTGGCCTAACAAGACGAGTTCGTGCCGTCGTTTACCCAAAATCATAAACAGCGCCAGGAACCCACCAAATACATAAAGCCAGGGCGAAAAGCGCTGCACATCGATCAAGGAAGCCCCAGCCGCAATGCGCAGCACAAATCCAGCCGTGACAACTGAAATATCGAGCAGCACCACTTGTTTCAGATAAAACGTATAGGCGATCTGAATCACAAAATATGACAAAATGATGAACCCGAAGTTTGTATCTAGTAGAAAACCAGCAATCAGGCTACCGAACGCAAACACAATAGCGGCACCTTTGGCAACAGTTGGGTTTAGTTTGCCTGCGGGTAACGGCCGTTTCTTTTTCACCGGATGCTGTCGATCACTTTCGATGTCAGCCAAATCATTCATTAAGTAGACTGCGCTGGACATGAGGCACAATAAGATAAAAGCGATGATGGTGCGCAGCAAACTTGTTGGCTCCATTACTTTGCCATCAAAGAATAATGCGATGAAGGCAAAGCCGTTTTTCGTCCATTGCCGGGGTCGCATTGTTTTGAATAAACCAGAAAGCACAAAAATCTCCTTGAGAAAAGCAATCAGCTATCAGCTAGTGTTTCGCGGCTTATTTAAGTCTACGGTTAACGAATACTGCGAAACACTTAAACAGGTGGGCGCAGATTGTATTTGCATTTGTTGGGTTCATTGCGCCCACCTGTACTATCAGCTTTCAGAAATTAATAATGACGGTGATTTTACCTGCAAATGGTGAGAAGGGGGTAGTTTATGTGTGGTTCGTTGGTGAATCGTGTTGGGGGCGGATGATTGTGAATGATAACATAGATGAAATTCAGAAAGATGAGGTGTTTTGTGAATGAAATAGTCGCGTTTTTAGCAAAGAGTCCGGCTGATGGGGAGTGGTGCGGATGGGAGATTTCACGGATAAACGGCAGCGGCAATAATATTTTGTATCGGGCGACTGGTCATGGGTGTGATTGGGCGGTTAAGTTTACGATTCGGGATGAACGGCGGCGGGCGTGGCGTGAGTTTCAGGCGCTGACGGTGTTACAGGAAGCAGGTCTATCGATAGCGCCCAAGCCGATTTTGCTGGATGAGTCACGATGTGCGCAGCCGGTGGTGGTGCAGTCGTGGCTTGAGGGTGAGGTAACGGCCGTTCCGCCCCAAACCGACAGCGAATGGCACTTGCTGCTCGACCATTACGCTGTATTAGCAACCGTTTCGCCGCAAACGACCAGCGTGACAATGCTGGAAGCGGGTATTAACTTCAACGGCATCAAGCATGGATTGCAGCACATTTATGCACATTTGCAAATGCTGCCTGAATCTCATCAACCTACCATTTTATGCCAACTGATTCCCGCCGTAGAAAAAATGGCATCCACTATTGAACAAGAAGTTGAACCAGTTTTAGGTTTGTGCCGTGTGGATGGCAATACACTCAACTTCGTTCGCCGTGCAGATCAATGGTTATCTGTTGACTGGGAAAATTGTGGATGGGGTGATCCGGCCTTTGAGATAGTCGATTTGATGTGCCATCCAGCCTATCTGGATGTGCCGTGGCCGCGTTGGGAATGGGTGATGTGGCAATATGCGGCGAAGGTGGGGGATGAAACGGCCGTAATCCGCATCCAAAACACCTATCCCGTGCTGCTTGTGTGGTGGATTATTCGTCTGGCACGTTTTTTATACGAGGTACCTCGTGGCAAAGACGAGCGATTGGTGCAGCGCCCTGACAATTGGCAGGACGACATTGAACAAAAAATGGAGAGGTATGTGGAGCGGGTAACGGCCGTTTTATCCCATCTTCCCGGAAGCTTTAAAACCATTTAAAACAATGACTTCTAGCCAGCTTCAAGGAAGATCATGAAATTAATCTAAATTCCTCTTGCAAAAATTTAACATTTCTTGTACCGTCGTACATCGCAAGATACAAAAATTCAGGGTACAATTTATGCTCCGATTTTGGAATCATCGATTGATAGTTGTTGGAGGCAAAGATGAGTTCAGGCAAAAAAAATGAAGATTGCTTTTACCCAAACCGATGGCCGCGCATCATGTTGGAGTCAACAGAAGAGATTGTTGGTGAGAATGCCGTCAAAGCCCTGTTAAATATGGCTGGCTTGCAACAATATATTGGTAACTACCCCGCAGATAATATGAATAAAGAGTTTTCCTTTGAGGACATTGGGAAACTCCAACAAGCATATTGGGATATGTATGGGGAACGTGGGGCGCGGGCATTTGCGATTCGTGCCGGTGCAAAAACATTGCACGATGGCATTGCACGCTTTGGTAAAGTAGCTGCCGCAGCGCGTGCAGCGTTGACGATTGGCTCTGTAAATCGACGCATGAGCCTTGGCCTTGAATTTTTTGCTAAGTTTTTTAATGCAGTCAGCGACCAAAAAGTCTCAGTTGAAGAAGATGAAAATGGCTGGTATTGGAAAATTCATGTATGCCCAATGTGTACCGGACGCACATCTGATAAGCCGGTTTGTCATCTGGCTGTTGGTGTTTTGAAAGGTGCTATTGAAAGTTTTGTCGATAAAAATGCCCGTTACAACATCACGCCCACGCATTGTCAGGCAATGGGACATGAAACTGGCAGTATTACGATTGATAAAGAACCTCGCTAAATAGAAACGAGGCGGTGGAGATTAGACGATTCTCAACAATCCATCTCCACCGTCTTTTTGATAAATTTCCCCAACAAAACCGAAAACATCTGTTCTATAGAATTGGTGGTCCTTTTTTCGTTATAATGCGTTAATCAACATAACGAGTAAAGGAAGAATCCCTTTCACACACCGGTTTCAACGTGTAGCACCTTTCTTTTTATCCGGTAATTTGTAATTTGTATATCTCTCTTCCTCATTCCCACCTACATAAGGAGGCTTATATGGTTCCTGCAATGAAGATGAAACGGCCGTTTACCCTCAAACGTGCAGGGTTATTGTTAGCAATGATCTTGTTAGCACTTTTATTTAGCGCTGGAACAGCCAGTTCAAATTCTGTTCCCATTCCTATTATCAACATCCAAGGCGTTGCGGCCGATCAAACCGTAACCGTTTACGGTTACAACTTCCCCGTTGGCACCAGCTTTACCGTACGCATGGGCGAAATGGGTACACTCGGCGTCGGTGGCGTCGTTGTTGGAACCACCACACCCGCAAGCAGCACCTTTACTGAGACATATACCATCCCAGAATCGTTGAAAGGCCGGTATCAAATCTCAATTCGTTTGGATGGATATGGCGGCTATTACAGCTATAACTGGTTTTACAACAACACAACCGGCACTGGTCCAATCCTAGGCACAGGCGGCCAGGGAGGCATTCCCACCATCACCATCGACTCAGTCGAGATGGATAAATCCGTGACATTTACGACGCACAATTACCCACCCAATCAAACATTTACAGTCACGATGGGGCCAATGTTTACACGTGGCATTGGTGGCACAAATGTTGGCACATTTGATTCAGGCACAGGCGGGTCACTTACCAAAACGTTTGATATTCCTGCTACCTTAAAAGGAAATGCACGTATCTCGATCCGTGCCACAACAGCGCACGTGAATCCCTATTTCAGCTACAATTGGTTCTACAACAATACAGCTACTGCACCGACACCAGCACCATCGCCATCCCCAACAACCCCAGGAAACACGGGAACTGGCGGTATTTATACAGGCATTCCCACCATTAAAATGTGTTCTGTGGTACGTGATGATTCTGTCACGTTTGTGACAAGCAATTTCCCTGCCAACCAAACGTTTACTGTGACGATGGGACCCATGTATTCACGCGGCATCGGGGGATCCGTCGTCGGTATATTTGATTCGGGAGATGGCAGTATGTCAGCGCAAACCTTTACGATTCCAGCTCATCTCAAAGGATCATACAAGATTGCGCTGCGTGCTTCGACAGCACATGCACAGCCCTACTATGCGTATAACTGGTTCTACAACACTACGGCGGATGTTTGTCCGTAATGTCTTTGATTGATTGAATTTTAAGTGAGCTTTCACGCTCAAAAGGAATATGATTTTATGCCCCCAGCAAGCTGCTGGGGGCTTTTTATGTAACAGCATAGGCCAGGAAGTTACACCTCTATAATTGTTTTTTTGTTACAATTAGCGCAATGATTGAACTGACGCATCTACAGAAGGTTGTTGAGCAGACAACCTTGATTGATATTGATGCTTTGCGGGTGGGAGCTGGGGAGATAACGGCCGTTACCGGCCTCACTGGCCCACACAAACAAGCATTTCTTGACTTGTTAACTGGCAAGTCACAACCAACGGCGGGAAGCGTGTCCCTTGCCGGACACAATCCGGTATTGCAACCTCACCACTTTGCCCAAAAAGTTGGCATCCTCCCCACACAAAACGGTTTGTATATGCGCTTAACCGTGCGTCAAAATCTGAAACTGTATGCGGAACTATATGGTTTGCCTGCAACGGCTGTGGAAAATGTGCTGGTGCGGGTTGGCTTGACAGACCGAATGCATACGCGGGTGGATGTGCTGTCGCCAGGGTTAGCACGGCGGCTGGCGCTGGGACGAGCTTTGCTGCACCAACCAGATGTGCTGCTGCTGGTAGACCCTTTTTTGGAGTGTGATGAAACGGCAGTTACCTGGATCATCCGTTTGGTGACAGAAATCGCTGCTAAAGGCAAGGCTGTTTTGGTAATTGCCCACGAATCGGCTGACATTGTGCGTTTGTCTCACCAAATTGTGATCATGGAAAAGGGGAAGCCAGTGCAATGGTACGCGGCTGATGAGCGCCGTCCCCAGGAGCAGACGCTGTTTCGGATTCCTGCAAAATTAGAGGGCAAGGTTGCGCTGATCAATCCGGTTCATATTTTGTATGCAATGGCTGAGGATGGGCAGACGCTGTTGGTGACGGAAAACGGCCGTATTCCCACACATCTCACCTTGAGCGACGTCGAAAAACGACTGGCACGCAGCGGGTTCTTTCGCACACATCGCAGCTTTTTAGTGAACCTGCAATATTTAAAAGAGATTATCAGCTACACGAGAAACAGCTTTACTTTAATTTTGGAAAATGGATCAGATACGATTGAAGTGCCGTTGAGTAAAGGGGCGGCTAAAGAACTGCGCGATCTGTTGGATTATTAACAGCGCCATTCAACCCGCATTTGCAGCCATTCAACGCTCACATGCGCCTGTCAGCCCGTTTTTAATGCGATTGCGCTCTCATTTTGTTAAGGTAATTGCAGCGAATCACTCGATTCGCCACAAATACTTTATAAATTTGAGGAGTGTACAATGAATAAAAATCGCGTCATTATGTATTTGATGCTGGCAGTTGTGTTTGGTGCCGTTGGTTTAATGGTTTTTAGTGAGGATAGTGTGGGAACGGCCGATATGATTCGACTGTTTTTCTCTGGCATGGCTGCTGGAGCTTTCTTAGCGAATGGTATTTTGCATTGGCGTGGAATGGTGGCAGAACCTGGAACAGTTTCATAACAATTGGTTAGGTGCGATGCACTTTCCGAAGTGCGTCGCACCTGATAGAAAAGGGTAGAATCAAAATGGATGAGCCGGTAGTCAAACGACCCAAGCGATGGCGCATTATTTGGTCACTGACGCAGAAGGATTGGCTGAATTTTTTACAGCATCCTACTTCGTGGTTGTCTGTTTTTATTCCACTGTTTATTTCGCTGGTTGTGCGGTTTATCTTTCCCACGTTTGCTGATGAGGCTGTGCTGCGAATTGCGGTATATGCTCCGAATCCATCTGTGTTGGTGCAAAATTTGCAGCAAGTTGAGGGTGTGGAACTGCTGTCGGTTGCGTCGGAAACGGCCGTTACCAACACCATTCTCGAAGATGCAGACGGTGGCTTTGTGCTGCCAGTGGGGTGGGAAACGGCCGTTTCTCACCAACAAGCACCACCGCTCACAATCTATCTAAGCGAGAGAGCAGATAACGAGCAGCGAGCTGCGCTGCAAAACGTGCTGCGCGAACAGATTTGGCAGCTTCAGGCGCAGCCGTTCCCTGCTGAGTTGACCTGGGAAACCCTGCCTGCCACCAGTGAAACTTCACCGGACATGACCATTCCCCAATACTTTTTTGTGTTTCTTTCGTTACTGAGCATGTCGATGGTTGGCTTAACGCTGCTGCCACAGATGATGGTTGAAGAAAAAGAGACGGCGGCTTTGTATCCGCTGTTGACCTCACCGGCCAGCCTGACAGATTACCTGATTGCCAAAGGATTGGTGGGGTTGATGGTATCGGGTGGGTTGTTGGCACTGCTGGTTTTGATTTATGAGGGTTGGCAGGGGGATTGGGGAATTACGGCCGTTTCCTACCTTCTCGGAATGCACTTTTTCATTGGCGCTGGTTTACTCTTGGGATTGCGTGTTGTGTCACGGCAGCGCAGTCAAGCAATTGGTGGCATTTTGATTTTGCTGCTGAACACGCCGGGAATGTTTGCCATTTTGTCACCAGAGCGGTTTGAAAAAGGGCCAGCAAAGCTTATTAGTTGGATTCCTACCCATTATGTAGTCAATTTATTGGCGTCTGGCGCGACGGCAAACGGCCGTTCTGTTTGGCTCTCGCTGCTGGTTGTGAGCATATGTGTTGTGCTGCTATTTGCGATAGTGGGATGGGAGGCGCGGAAACGGCCGTATTCATAACCATCTACTTTGGCTTACGTGCGATCAACTGCTCGGCAGCTTTCAACCGTCCTCGAATCGACCTCTTGACCTCTTTTGTGCCATGGTGAACCACTTCCATATCATCAGCAAAACCGGCATACAGTTCGCCCGGATCAAGGAAAAAGTGTGGATGTTCTTCTTTTGTGTCTGGGCGCACAAAGGTCTCGAAAAAGAGCAGACCTCCAGGGCACAGCGCCTGTTTGTAGATGGGAAAGGTCGATCGCTTTAGAAAGCGGAAGTTGACAATGACATCAAAGGTGTTGGGGGGCAGCCAGAGGTGTGAGAGGTTGCAAACGGCCGTTTCCAACTGCACTCCCTTTTCTCGTGCAGTCTGCTTCGCTAACCGCAGTCCAACTTCAGAAATATCCAGCGCCAGCACATGTAACCCTCGTTCGGCCAGGAACAAACCGTGCATGGCAACACCTGCGGCTGCGTCAAGCGCCAGCCCGGTTTTGGGCAGCAATTCGGCAAAATCGATAAGCAAATTACGCGGCTTTGATGCTAGCCAACGATCCCCTTCCTGCTGATACCGATCATTCCATTTCACCGCATCTGGATGATTTGACAATAGCTTATCCTTTAAAAATAGCTGCATGCTCTCTGCGAATCTCTGTGTCTTCTCCGCGTAGCTCCGCGTCAAAACTCTCTCTATAGTATCGACTTTTCCCCTCATTTGGCAACATGACAACCTGCACGGAGTATAGCAAGAAATCGTGGGGACAAATGAACAGACGATAATTTGCCACCTTCGATGAGGCGTGATGGAAGTTAAATAAATAATCAGGTAATAGAAAACTACAAAATGTGGCCCTGTCATTCCCGCGCAGGCGGGAATCTACTCGACTACGTCATGGATTCCCGCCTGCGCGGGAATGACAAGTTCCCTAT
>QQUD01000594.1 GCA_008501785.1 Chloroflexota bacterium | reverse complement strand
CAGTTGATCGAGGATGTGGGGCGCGTCTTGATTGCGCAAATAGCTGCGCCGCTGCTCCAAATCTGTCACATGCACCGAAACGTACAGTGGTGATAACCGCATCGTTTCAATGCGCCACCAATCATGCTTACTCAAATTCGTCAGCGTCACATAATGCCCAAATAAAAACGAGTAGCGATAATCATCATCTTTGATGTACAGCGTGCGCCGGAATTTGGGTGCCATTTGCAGCACAAAACAAAATTCGCACAAGTTTTTACAGCGGCGAATGTCTGTATCAAAGGTGGGATGATCAAAATTGATGCCCAATTCCTGATTGTAATCGCGCTCGGCTTCAAAAATGAAAAGCTCCTCACCACGACGAATCAACAGTTCCAGCGACTCTTCTGCGCTGTAAAACTGCACGTCAATCACATCTTCAACGGTGTTGTCATTTATTGCCAGCAGTTCATCCCCAGGCTGCAAGCCAATTTCTTCGGCTACGCTGCCCAGTTCAATGCTAGTTATTTGTCCACCCGTGAAGGTGGTGAGGTCGATTTCTTGAAAGAGAGCCATTTAGTGTTTTAGTCTCGTAGTCTCGTAGTCTCGTGGTCCGTAGGCCGTGGTCCGTGGTCGGTTTACGGCTTATACGGCTCACGGCTAATTGCTAATTGCTTCCAAATTCCTCACCATTTCCGCAATCTCCTCTGCAATATCGGTGGCAGAGCGGCTGGTGCTGTCGATGTGGAGGGCGTCGGTAGCGGGACGGAGGGGTGAATGTTTGCGGCCACTGTCAATTTTGTCGCGGCGGATGACGTCGGCGAGGATGGCGCTGTAGTCGGCGGTGTGGCCTTGTTGGCTGCGATCCCGCCAGCGGCGGCGGGCACGTTCTTCAGGTGAGGCGTTGACGTACAATTTCAGTGGTGCGTCTGGCATCACTACGGTGCCGATGTCACGTCCAACCATGATTACTTTACCACGTTTGCCAAAATCACGCTGACGGCGCACCATTTCCTGGCGTACCGCGTGGTAGGTGGAGACTTGGGAGACGTTGGCGTCTACTTGTGGCGAACGGATCTCCCAGGTAACGTCGTTTCCGTTGAGCATGACGGTGTATTGACGGCCGTCTTGCTTCCCATTAATCGGCTGTATGTCGATGTCGATGGTGTGGGTGAGGTGGGTAACGGCCGTTTCATCCTCGACATCAACCCCTTGCTGCAAAACCGCCAGCGTAGCTGCCCGGTACATGCAGCCTGTATCTAAAAACAAGTATCCCAGCGCTTCAGCTAATAATTTACCGACTGTTGTTTTTCCCGATGCTGCTGGGCCATCAATTGCTATGACTGTCATTAATAATATTCCTCTACGGTTATTAAGAGTTGCACAGAGGAGTCACAGAGGTTCACGGAGAGAGAAAAGAAAATCTTTAAATCTGTGTTCACCTGTGTTTGTCTGCGTCCTATTTTTTCTTCTTCTTTTTCTGCTTCTCTGCGCCTCTGCGGTAATTTTTCCCCGATGGACGGTGTTGTGACCTTGGACGGCGTGACTTACCGGAGCGGCGGCGTTTTTGGGCTGGTTTTTCTTTGACGCTTTGGTGCAACACGCTGCGGCGCAGTTCTTCGATTTCTTCAGGGTGCAAATGTCGCCATTGGCCTGATTTGAGTTTGCCTAATTTGATGGGGCCAATGCTTTCACGTACCAATTCGCGTACAGAATGCCCTAACATGTTGGCAATGCGCCGAATCTGCCGTTTGCGCCCTTCACGCAGAGTGACTTTGAGCTGCGTAAATTTCCGCTCCTGCCGGATGATCACGATTTTGGCAGGTGCGGTGTATTTGCCATCGAGCGGCATTCCGCCACGCTGCCATTTTTCAATAGATTGGTCAGATAAAAACCCTTCAACCACAACGTGATATGTTTTTTCATGACCGAAGCGCGGGTGTGTCAGCTTGTGGGCAATGTCGCCGTCATTGGTCATCAGCATTAGCCCTTCGCTTTGTTTGTCCAGTCGTCCCACTGGATACAAGTGCCCAGGCAGCGGAATCAGGTCGCGCACCGTTTTGCGATTTTGTTGCAGCTCATCTTCAAGTGATGAAATAACGCCTTTTGGCTTGTTGAGCGCCACGTAGACGAGTGTTTCACGGCTGATGGTGAGGGTACGGCCGTCTACTTCAATCTTATCGGTTATTGGGTCAGCTTTGTTGCCAAGTTTGGCAATACGGCCGTTTACCCTGACCCGCCCTTGCTCAATAATCTTTTCACATTCACGCCGTGACCCAATATTTGCCTGGGCCATTAGTTTCTGTAATCGTTCCATCTTTCTCATGCTGCAGCCGGTCTCCCGCCAATTTGGCGCGACCGTGCTGCTCCTACTGACACGGTCTGGAGACCGGCCAGAGCATTTAATTCCTTATTCTTCCTCATCTGTTTCCAGCGGTGGTAGTTCTTCAATGATGGAGAGGCCAAAGTGTTGCAAAAATTCGGGGGTGCTGCCGTACAAAATCGGCCGTCCCGGTGTTTCCATGCGGCCCACTTCTTCAATGAGACCTTTGCTCAACAGCGTGCGTAAGGCACCATCTGAGTTGACACCGCGAATTTGGTCAATTTGTGGGCGCGTGATCGGCTGTAAGTACGCCACAATCGCCAGCACTTCTAATGCGGCTTGACTAAGCCGCGATGTAACTTCTAGACCAAGAAAGCGCTCAATGACGCTGCTAGCCTCT
>QQUD01000249.1 GCA_008501785.1 Chloroflexota bacterium | reverse complement strand
CATCCTAGCCGCAACACGGCAGCCGTGGTTGATCATTGATCCGAGAGGTGTCATCGGCGAAAGGGAATATGAAGTGGTGGCCTTGCTGCGAAATCCCATCCCTGGTATTTATGCTACTTCGGAATTGCAGCAGGTACTTGAAAGACGGATTGCAATTTTGCAGGAGATGTTGGGTTTTAACCGGCAGCGCATGATTGGGTGGGGCGTGGCTCACTGCGTCCTGTCGGCTTGGTGGAGTTATGAGAGTGATGATATAAACTGGGCAGATGTTTTGCAATGTGCTGATGCCCTATCAAACATGTTAAATGGAAAATAATAGCTGAATGCTGATACTTGATAGCTAACAGCTAATTTCAAGGAGAAAAGAGATGATTGGAACACTTGTATCTGAATTGTGTGATATGTCGCCGATGCGGGCGCTGGTTGTTGCCCACGACACCTCGTTGGCTGATGTGTTGGCGCAGTTGGCCCAGGATCATGATTTGCGTTCTGTGTGTATTGTGGATGTTGATGAGCGGTTGGTTGGTGTGGTTAATCCGCATGATTTATTGCAATTGATTAAAGTACGGCTGCAAATACCGCGAGATCGGCGGGAAGTGCCAGTGCGGCGTGTGCGGCGACTGGTGATGGCAAAGACGATTGATGATTTGATGTTAGTGGGGAGTGCAGAAACGGCCGTTTCTCTTCAAGACACTCTCGCCGATACCCTCAATAAAATGAGCCAATACGACCTTGTATCTATCCCCGTGGTAGACAGCGAAGGGCGCGTTGTCAATGATCTGCGCTTAAGTGAAGTTTTAAGTTTTGCAATGGCCGCTGTTGTTTAGCTAATTTCGCTTCACAAATTGCCCCTGACCTGCGCGACCCAATAATTGCCCATTGTCAACAATGATTTCTCCACGACTGATTGTGGTGATGGGCCAGCCATGCAAAGTCAAACCGTTGTAAAGGGTCCAACCTGCCGCTTCGTGTAGCGAGTTAGCCGTAACAAAAAATTTCACATTAGGATCAAAAATGACCATGTCGGCATCAAATCCAATCCCGATATGGCCCTTATTTGTCAGGCCAACTGTTTTTGCTGGCGTTGTACAGCAAAGATCAATCCATTGGTTTGGAGTTAACAATCCTGTGCGTACCCCTTTGTGATAAATGCTGGCAAATCGCATTTCAATTGAAGGAACGCCGCCTGGAATTTGACTGTAATCAAATAATCCAGTTGCCTTTTCTTCATGTGTAAATGGACAGTGATCCGTTGTAATCATTTGTAAGTTGCCATCTGCTAATGCTTGCCAGAGAGCATCTTGTTCTGATTGTGATCGAATAGGGGGAGAACAAACTGGCAAGGCTCCTTCTACTCCAGGGGCATCGTAGGCATCCCAGGTTTGGAAAAGGTATTGAGGGCAGGTTTCGCCGGTGACGGGCAGGCCACGTTGGCGGGCCGCAGCGATGCGCTGTACGGTGGCGTCGCAGGAAACATGGAAAATATGGATGGGTGTGCCCACCATTGCGGCAATGTCGATGACACGTCCTGTGGCTTCTGCTTCCATTTTGGCGGGACGGCTACGGGGATGCCAGTGTGGTGTGGTACGGCCTGCTTCTAGATTTTGAGAAATGAGAGTGGTGATGATGTCCCAGTTTTCGGCGTGGACGACGGGGATGCCGTTGGTGTGGGAAACGGCCGTTAGCGCCCGCAACAACTCCCCATCATTTAACCTTAACCCATACGCCATATACAACTTAAAACTCGTACAGCCTGCCGCATACGCCTCTGATACTTGCTCTAAAATGGGAATTTCGTTTGGACCCAGCGTCATATGCAGACTGTAGTCAATGACGGTTTTAGGGTCTGCCAATGCACGGCGAGCAGCGATAGCTTCAACCATTGTTTCGTCAGGTTGTCGTTCCACAAAATCAACGATGCAAGTCGTACCGCCACATGCTGCGGCGCGTGTGCCAGTAAAAAAATCGTCAGTGGAAGTAAATTTGCCAATAGGCATTTCTAAATGCACGTGAATGTCAACTGCACCTGGGGTAACCAGTTTTCCAGTTGCATCAATGATTTGCTTCCCGCGCAAATCATGTCCAATTGCGGCAATCTTTTCACCTTCAATGCCAATATCAGCCTGAATGGTTTCGTAAGCTGTAACAATCGTTCCGTTTTTAATGACTGTGTCAAACATATCGACTCCTCTTATTAGTGGTTGCATGGATTTTAAACTAAATGTCAGAGAAACGTAAGAAATTTGAAACCAGCTTGACATTTACAAATTCAAAATTATAATGAAATCAACTGTATTGAATTCAATATAGTTTAATTGGACAAACGATTGATTGTAAACGATAAAGCTGAAGGCTGATACCTGAAACCTGACAGCAAAAAAGGTGCAAACGTGAGAAAAAAACGTCGCAGTGGTCGACACGGCCGTTCCGATTTCTGGCATGATTGGCGCGAAGAGCGCGAACGACTTTGGCAAGAACATGGCAAACCTGGCAGAAGACATCGCCACGGATTTCCCCCCAAAGCGCGTGCGCGGTATTGGCGCGAATTTTTCCATGAATATACGGGCACTTGGCCGGAAGATCATTGGGCGTTTAGTGGGCGACGATTCAACCCTTGGCATCAAGGCCGGGATGAATTTAACCCGTTCGTGGCTAGTATATTGAGCAAAGGGGGTGGCTTGCTGCCGCTCTACGTGCTGCAAC
>QQUD01000165.1 GCA_008501785.1 Chloroflexota bacterium | reverse complement strand
AAACCCCCAGTTAGGGCTAACAGAGGAGGATATACTTGGCAAAACTGATTATGACTTTTTGCCACAAGAAGAAGCGGAGACCATTGTCGAAGCCAAGAAAAAAGTAATGAAAAGCGGCAAACCAATGCATTTTGAGACATCTTTGATTTCTCTATCTGGGGAAGCAGAGTTTTTTACTGGAACCTTTATGCCAATTTTCGACGCACAGAATCAAACAAATGGCTTGATCGGATATTTCAGAAATATCACCGAAAGTAAAAAAGCTGAAGAAAAAATATATCTCCAGGCATCTTTGATTGAGCAAGTAGATAGTGCCATCATTACAATCGACTTTGATAATAAAATACTTTCATGGAACGACCATGCCGAAACGCTGTATCAATGGAAAAAGGATGAAGCCATTGGCAAAGATATTATTGAGTTATTAGGTGCAGAAGAACTTAAAGAAGAAACTCTGAAAAATTTTGAGGATCTCAACAGAGATGGTCATTGGGAAGGTGAATACTCAGTAAAAAGAAAGGATGGCTCAAGACTGCCTGTCCATATTGTTAACACCTATCTTAAGGACAAAAATGGGGAAAAAATCGGATTTATTGGCGTGAGCAACGATATCACTGAGCGCAAACAGGCTTCTGAGGCATTAGCTGAAAGTGAAGAAAAGTTTTCTAAAATATTTGAAAGAAGCCCAATGGCAATTTTCCTGTTAGATCCTATTAGCAGGAATTTTATTGATATGAATAATGCCTTTAAAACATTATTTGGTTATGCTGAAGAAGAACTTATCGGGCAAAATATTGATGAATTCAATATGATTGTTGACCATGAAAAAGATATCGAGCTTCAAAAGAGATTAGAAGAATATGGGAAAGTTGATAGTTCAATTATAAATTACAGGAAAAAGGATGGAACAATAGGTTGGGCAATAGGATCGGGAGAATTGTTAAATATAAGTGGTCAGCAACTAATTATGTCGATTTTGATTGACATAACTGATCAGAAAGAAGCGGAAGATGCGATCCGCTTTCAAGCTAATCTTCTAAAAGCAGTTGAGCAGAGCGTAATCGTTACAAACCCTGACGGGGAAATTATCTACTGGAATCCATTTGCGGAGAAAACATATGGGTGGGCATCTGAGGAAGCCGTAGGACAAAATATTGTTGATGTGACAGTTCCCCGTTTGTCTAAAGAACAGGCTGCTGACATTATGGAAACCTTAAATGCCGGGAATAGTTGGTCTGGTGAATTTGAAGTTCAACATCGTGATGGAACTATCTTCCCCTCTTTTGTGTCTGATACTCCTGTTTGTAATGATAAAAGGGAAATATCTGCAGTAATTAGTGTATCGACTGATATTAGCGAGCGAAAGCAGACAGAAACAGAGTTGGAAAACTATCGCAATGACTTGGAGAAAAAAGTTGAGCAGCGTACCAAGGAAGTTCAAACTAAAATGGAAGAACGTCAAAAGCTGTTTGACTTGATGGTTGGGAGGGAAGTTCGAATGGCAGAATTGAAGAAGGTCATAAAAAAACTGCGCACTCAAATAGAAGATGCTGGCCTGACACCGATGGCCAATGATCCACTTTTAAGCGATTAACCGGATGAAACTTTGAAAGAGTCATATTCCCTAAACATACCAAATCGCCCAGTGAGGTGGATGTGGGATTGGGAAAACGGCCGTTTTCAACCACAAACGTATGCGGTCCGAGGCTGTAGGTGGAAATACGGCCGTTTACCTCCGGCAGCGCCACCAGCCGCACATACTCATTTTCCAAAACACACGCAGGCCACCCCCGAAAACTATCAAACCTGGCATGACACCCAGCAAGTTCCATCAAACCGCTTTCCATTTCATCCTAAAAAATCCGTATTCTTCCTATTCGTATATACCATCTTCTTCATCCTCCAACCCAAACACAACCAGGCCGCATAAGCCGCCCTAAAAAAAAGAAAAGGGCAGGAAATAGAACTCTGCCCTCTCATATTCAATTAAAAACTCTTAATTGCTTCGTTTCTTAAAAGTCACGTCAGCATAAACCGCCAACACCAGCACAAGACCTTTCAAAAGATACTGCCACGAAGGAGCCACATTCAAAAGCTGCAAACCATTCGACAGGCTTGACATAATCAAAGCACCAATCAAAGCACCCCAAATCGTGCCCACACCACCCAATGTAGATGTGCCACCCAAAATCGCGGCCGCAATCGCATCCAGCTCATACCCCTGTCCTGCTGCAATCGTACCATAGCCCACATACGATGCCAGCACAACACCAGCCACACCGCACAAAAAACCCATCAACACAAATACCAAAAAGACATTTTTGCGAATGTTAATACCGGACAAGCGAGCCGCTTCACGATTACCACCAATCGCATAAGCATACCGACCAAATCGCGTATTGCTTGCCATATAAGACATCACAACCGTCGCCACAGCCAGCAAAAGCACCGGATTTTGCACACCGTTATATTGATTCACAATATAAACGTATACCACAACCCCAAACGCAAAAAATGTAGACATGCCTATGTCGAGATAAATATTGCGCAACGTAAACCCATGCTCCCGCTTCTTTTGGCGACCACGGAACATACTCAAAAAGATATAAGCCACAATCAAAGCCGCCAAAATCCAGCCAATCGTTGCAGAAAGATATCCCTGTGCAATTATCGAAATAGCTGGCTGATTGGCTGGAATCGTTTTACCTTGTGTCACCAACAAAATAGCACCATTCAAAATAAACATGCCACCCAATGTCACAATAAACGACGGGACATTCAAAATAGAAATAATATATCCCTGAATCACCCCAAACAGCGCCCCAACTGCTAAACCAATAAAAACGGATAATGTTGCAGCTATAATTGCTTGCTCAGGAAAAATATTCGTCCAAATATTCGCTTGAAAATAAGCAACAACCACCGACACAAATCCGGCCAATTTCCCCACCGACAGGTCAATATTCCCGGTAACAATCACCAAAACCATCCCGATACCGAGAAAAGCAGTCACCGTCATTTGGCGAAATAAGTTAGAAAAGTTTTGTGGACGCAAATAATTGCCATCCGTCATAAATGCAAAAAATATCCAGATAAAAACAAGCGCCAAAATAATGGCATACGTTTGGATATTCCGACGAAACATCTTTGGCAGCTCCGATCCCAATTTCGGGGGAGCTGGTTGTTCTGTTGAAGTAGCTGCAATTTTCATAGAAAATCTCCTTGCAAAGTAATCTTATCGTTGCTGCGGCCGGTCTCCTGACCGCGCCGCACCTGGCACGGTCAGGAGACCGGCCAGAGCCCGAGAAGCTTGATTAGCCAATCCCTGTAGCTAATGCCATTATTTTCTCTTGGGTCACGTCAGCAATATCCAGCGTCTCGCTCGAATGACCTTCATGCATTACCATCACCCGGTCACTCATCCCCAACACCTCTTCCAATTCACTCGAAATCATAATGATCGAAACCCCGCTTTCAGCCAGTTGGTTCATGAGCTTATAAATCTCATATTTTGCGCCCACATCAACACCACGGGTTGGATCATCCATAATCAAAATTTTCGGCTGCGACATGAGCCACTTAGCAATCACAACTTTTTGCTGGTTACCTCCAGACAAAGCATCACAATTGATTTGTAAATTGGGGGCCTTAATGGACAGGCTCTTTGCCTGATCCATACTTGCATGAAGTTCGGCATCTTTATCTAAAGAAAAGAACCCGGCAAACTGGTTTAGATTTGGTAAAGAGACATTTTTTAAAATGGATTGCATCAAAACCAGACCCTGCCCTTTGCGATCCTCAGGTACCAGGCTAATGCCAAGCTCAATTGCATCCCGCGCACTTTTCACATTAATTTCGCGGTTTTCCAGCTTGATAGTGCCATTTGTAATTTTGCCAAATTCGCCAAAAATAGTTGTCACAAGTTCCGTACGCCCAGACCCCATCAATCCAGCAATTCCCAAAATCTCACCGCGACGCAGATTGAAGCTGGCTCCATTAATCACTTTACGCCCTGCTTCATCTGGGTGTTCCGCAACCAGGTCTTCAACCTCAAATATCACTTTGCCAGGTTGGCGGTTCCCTTTCGGAAAACGTTCTGTCATCTCGCGTCCGACCATATAATTAACCAATTTCTCTTCGGTTAAATGCTTGGTTGGCTGCGTCGTCACTTTTTCACCATCCCGTAAAACAGTAACATTGTCAGTAATTCGGAAAAATTCGTCGAGTTTGTGGGTAATGTAAATGCATGTTACCCCATGCTCTTTCAAAATTTCCAGAATCTCCATCAATTTATCAATTTCCGCCTCAGTTAAGGCACTGGTTGGCTCATCTAAAATCAGTACTTTGGCATCTTCAGACAGCGCCTTGGCAATTTCTACCATTTGCATTTTGCCAACACCCAATGATTTAACGGTGGCCTGAGACGGCACATCTAATTTATATCGATTAAGGATTTCTTCTGTATTGGCGTAAAGTTTATTCCAGTTAATAACCCTATTTTCAACTGGCTCTTTACCAAGATAAACATTTTCACCAACAGTCATGCTGGGAACCAGGGTTAATTCTTGATAAACAATAGCGATGCCCAACTCGCTTGCTTGACGAATCGCGCTGTTTTCCAACTTTAGCTCCTTGCCATTGTAAAAAACATCACCTTCATACGTGCTGGAGGGATAGACACCAGAGAGAATTTTCATTAATGTTGATTTACCAGCCCCATTTTCGCCGCACAACCCATGAATTTCGCCACGCTTGATTTGAATGGACACATCACTGAGGGCAGTCACGCCAGGGAACACTTTGGTAACTTTTTTAAAATCGAGGATGATATCGTCGTTCACTGAACTCTTCTCCATCTGCGGTAAGATGCGAAACGATTAAACAGCTATCCAACAGACCTCTTCCCGGTTCGGAGTGGAGGCTTTAGCCGGAACGGTTCCGGCTAAAGCCTCCACTCCGAGAACTCAATCTCGGACGCGCTATTTAGGTGTGAGAGAAAATTGTTTCGCAACTCCTTACGAGTAAATCACACGCTATCAAGTATATTGTAAACGTTTTTTGTGATTTCCATAAAACTGGCCAGACTCCTTCAAAGAAAGGAGTCTGGCCTTAATATTAACTGTTGTTCAGTTTAGGGTTGTGGTGGACGTTGATCTTCTGGAATGTCACGATAAACATCATCGTAAGCCTGGAATTCACTTACAACAACCAGTTCGTGTGCGTTGTCCGCATTCACTTGTTGAACTGGCAGGAAGAAACAGTCTACCTCGCCTTGTTGTGAAGGGTCGTTGGTTAGTTCTGCCATCGTGTAGCTTTGTAAACCGTCAACAGCTTCGCCCTTGATCAGTTGGTCAACCATGTCTACTGCCAATGGGGACAGGTCACGGATGTCTTTCAAGATAGAAACAGTCAGTTCGCCTTTAACGATGCTGTTTACGCCGTCAGCAGTGGCATCTTGACCAGAAATCGGTACAACGCCTGCCAAACCTTGCGCTTTCATCGCTTGCAGTGCGCCAAGTGCGGTGCCGTCATTGGAAGCAACAACGGCATCAATGTCGTTACCTGCCGCAGTAAGGATGTTTTCCATAGCCTTCAGGGCGTTGGCCGGGTCCCAGTTGTCTACCCATTGGTCAGCAACGATTTCGATGGTACCAGCTTCAACATGTGGGTCAACGATTTCATCTTGGCCTTGACGGAAGAGGATAGCGTTGTTGTCAGTTGGGCTACCACCCAATTTTACGACGCGCATTGGACCATTGGTCGCAACGTCCCAGTTTTCTACGTCAATCGCATCCATCACACCCATTGCTTGCTGACGACCTACTTCAACGTTGTTGAAAGAGAGGTAAGCAGCAATGTTTGGAGATTTAATCAGACGGTCGTAGGCAAGTACAACAACACCTTGAGATGCAGCATTGTCAACGGCCGTTGACAGTGCGTCACCATCTTCAGCAATAATAATCAGAGCAGCAACGCCCTGGCTGACCATGTTGTCGATTTGGTCAATTTGCAATTTTACATCGTGGTTCGCTTCTTGGGAGAGGACCTCGTACCCTTTGGCTTCCAACAGGCTGCGCATCAAAATTTCTTCGTTCTTCCAACGTTCGGTGGCGAAGTCAGAGAAGGACAAACCCACTTTCAAACCTTCTGCAGAAGCTTCTTCTGCTGGTGCATCGGCGGCTGATTCACCAGGACGTGGAGGAAGTTGATCTTCAGGGATGTCTCGATAAACGTCATCATAAGCCTGGAACTCGCTGGCTACAACGAGGTCGTATGCGTTGTCTGCATTGACTTGTTGAACTGGCAGGAAGAAACAGTCTACCTCGCCTTCTTGTGCAGGATCATTGGTCAATTCAGCCATCGTGTAGCTCTTCAAACCATCAACGGCTTCGCCCTTAATCAGTTGGTCCATCATATCTACGGCCAACGGAGACAGGTCGCGGATGTCTTTCAAGATAGAAACAGTCAGTTCGCCTTTGACGATGCTGTTAACACCATCAGCAGTGGCGTCTTGACCGGAGATCGGTACATTGCCTGCCAAGCCTTGCGCTTTCATCGCTTGCAGTGCGCCGAGTGCGGTACCATCATTGGAAGCAACAACGGCGTCGACATCGTTACCGGCTGCGGTAAGGATGTTTTCCATCGCTTTCAAAGCGTTTGCCGGGTCCCAGTTGTCTACCCATTGATCGGCTACAATTTCAATCGTGCCATCATCAACGTATGGCTGCACGATTTCATCTTGGCCTTGACGGAATAAGATGGCGTTGTTGTCGGTTGGGCTACCACCCAATTTTACGACGCGCATGGGACCATTAGCGGCGACGTCCCAGTTTTCTACGTCAATCGCATCCATGACGCCCATTGCCTGCTGACGTCCTACTTCGACGTTATTGAATGAAAGGTAAGCGGCAATGTTCGGGGATTTGATCAGACGGTCGTAAGCGAGTACGGCGACGCCCTGGGATGCAGCATTGTCAACGGCCGTTGACAGCGCATCGCCATCTTCAGCAATGATAATCAAGCCCTTAACACCCTGGCTGACCATGTTATCGATTTGGTCAATTTGCAGTTTTACATCGTGGTTCGCTTCTTGGGAGAGAACTTCGTATCCTTTGGCTTCCAACAAGCCGCGCATCAAGATTTCTTCGTTCTTCCAGCGCTCGGTGGCAAAGTCTGAGAAGGATAACCCAACTTTTACAGTCTCGCCGGACTCATCAACAACGGGGTCTGCGGCTTCTTCTACTGGTGCAGCTTCTTCTGCGGGGGCTGCTGGTTCTTCACCGCCTGAACCACAAGCAACTAAAGCCAAAACCATTAGTAATGCAATGAATGTCAAAAACGACTTCATCAATTTAGATCTCATTTCTTCCTCCGAAAAATTAAATTAGCTAAATTTATAACTTGAACTTTTTGAAAATTGTTATGAATACTTGTCGATAAAATCCTCCTTAAATGGATTTTGAGAAAACTCGTATTTATGATGCAATCTTTTCAGGCAGCGCGAACAGGAGCTGCTAATTGGCAGCAAAAATCAACCAGAGATTTATTGATTTCTGGGATTCATCTTGCCTGATTCGGAACGATTACGAACAAATCAACTGTGGAAAAAGGTTGTTGATTTATTTGGCTGTATTTATTTTTAGATCGTAAATGATTGTTTCTCTTCCACAAAAATGAATATGTTTAATACTTAAACTATTGTGCGATTTGTACAAAAGAGTATAGTTTGGTAGACATTAATGTCAATGTGTCATGCACTGAATATGATATTTGTCATGCTGAAGCACATGATACCCCCACAGCATGACAGGGGGGTATTTAGGGGTAATGTTAGGGGGGGGACTAGGGGAAGAAGGTAAATTGGGCAATTTGAGGGTGAAATTTAAGAGATTTTGGCATCGCAAAGGATTATAATTAGTTTTTTTAAGAAACCAAATCAGAGGTTATAGACCATGGGCCGAAAAAACTCAGTTGATCACAGTGACATGCGTGACATGAATCTGGCGTTGATTTTGAACACTTTGTACAAAGATGCACCTTTGTCCCGTGCGCTGTTGGCTGCACGCACGGGTTTAAATAAAGCAACGGTGTCGAGCATTGTCAAAGATTTATTAGCATTGAGTCTTGTTCGAGAATTGGGGATTGATGTTTCTTCTACAGATGTGGGCCGACCCGCTATTAATCTGGAACCAAATTCACATGCTGGTTATATGATTGGCATTGAAATTGGTGTTGATTTTATTTCGTTGATTGTTGTTAATTTTGCGATTGAAGTTGTTTCTCGCCGATATGAAAGCACAGCAAAGCTTTATAATCAGCAGGCGGTATTGGACCGGGCGCTATTTTTGTTGGATGAAAGTTGTGAGCAGGTGAGGAAGATGAAACGGCCGTTATTCGGCATTGGCATCGGTGTTCCTGGTCTGGTCGATGTAACAACTGGCAAGCTGCTGTTTGCGCCCAACATGGGGTGGCAAGATGTGCCGCTCAAAGAAATGGTTAAAGCCAAATTTAACGTGCCTGTTTTTCTGGCAAATGAAGCCAACCTGGCAGCTCTGGGTGAAAGTCAATTTGGAGCTGGCGTTGACAGCAATTTCATGGTGTATCTCAACTCAGATGTGGGGCTGGGCGGTGGCATTGTGTTGAACGGCAACCTGCTACATGGGGCATCCGGTTTTGCGGGCGAGGTAGGTCACATGACCGTTGAACGTGATGGACGACCCTGTAATTGCGGCAATCGGGGCTGTTGGGAAACGGTTGCCGGACGGCAAGCGCTTTATAGACGCATTGAGGAAGCGATTTCTGGTGGTCAAACGTCTTGGATTACTGCACAAATTGATGGAGATTTCAAGCGGCTTTCTATTCCAATGATTGTGGAAGCAGCGAAACAAGACGATCCGGTAGCGGTGGCTGCACTGCATGAGACTGGCGAATGGTTGGGAATTGGCATTGCCAGCTTGCTCAATGTGATTAATCCGCAACGAGTAATTTTGGGGGGATCACTTTCAGCCGCAGAAGCGTTTGTTTTACCTGTGGTTCGGGAGACGATTAACAGACGTGCCTTAAGATGGGTACGAGAAAAGGTTGATATTGTCACAGCGAAACATGGGGAAGATGCGGCCGTGATGGGCTGTATTGCGATTTTGTTCCAAAATGTAATTGAAAATCCGCGCAAATGGATGCAAGAAACGGCCGTTTCAGAATAAGAAAGTAAATAGAGATTAGGAGATTGGGAGATTTTCTCGTACTTAATCTCTCAATCTCCTAATCTCCCAATTTTCAAGGAAATTCTATGCTAAAAGATAAAACAATGATGGGCGGAATTGCCCTGCTGTTCGTAGGGGTTGCCATTGCACTCGGGCTATGGGTCCTTCTACTGCAAACATCCGATGACGCAATTCAGCCGATTAGCAGCGAACCTATCACATCTGATATTGTGAGCAGTGGCGTCGATGCAACGGTCGATTTTGTCACATTTGAGATTGCGCAGGCAGAGTCGGAAGCGCGTTATTCTTTAGGTGAATTGTTACGTGGACAACCAAAAACGGTCGTTGGCAGCACCAATCAGGTTGCAGGACAGCTTATTGTTAATTTAAATGAGTTAGCAAGCACAGAAGTTGGTCTCATTCGCATCAATACATGGACGCTGTTAACCGATAATAATCTGCGAAACAATGCCATTCGCAGCCGCATTTTGTTTACAGATGAGTTTGAATTTATTACATTTAATCCAACAGAAATCAGTGGCTTGCCAGACAGGGCAGCAGTTGGCGAACCGGTGACGTTTGAGATGACGGGGGAGTTGACGATTAAGGATGTGACGCAGGTGGAGACGTTTGTGGTAACGGCCGTTGCCCCCACCCCTTCACGCCTGGAAGGATCCGCTACAGCAACCATTTTGCGTGATACCTACCAGCTTGTGGTTCCCAATGTTAGCTCCGTTGCTAATGTGGATGAGGAAGTCGTGCTAGAAATTGATTTTGTCGCTTTGCCCTTACCATAAACGCTTCGTTTCCAAAATCAGCGACAGATTTCGGGGGATATACGGCTGTCCTCCCCCATCACCCACCATCCCGCACAGAACTCACCGCAGCCGTATCTAACACGATCGCCTGTTTTTTGCCATATTTTTGCAGAATTACGGTAAGTTCATTTCGGTCAAACGGTAGGCTTTGACTGGCAAATACGATGCTGGACTGCTGCTCAGGTAAAGAAACAATTAGGAGATCATCAAACAAGGTGAGCAAGGAGGAAGCGTATTGCTGCGCGGCAGGATTCTCTGGTGTAATCACTTCGTTAATTTGCAAAATGACCACGCCTTGTCCGGCGTACCGGTCGGCAACTTCTTGGTAAAACGGCCGTATTTCCCCATCCTCCACAACCAATGCTGATTGTTGACGATACACCCACGAGCCAAGCACAACGTTGAACGTCACCACAAAAACCATACTTAAACTGACCGCCCATCTATGAAATGATGCTGTTTCAGCCCGAGGGGAGACCTGGATAACGGCCGTTACACCCTCATCTTTCGCTACCAGCAGCAGCGCATACAAAAACACAATCGCCCCCAGCATTTCAAACAACTCTTCAACCGTAGCAATTGCCAAATAAGGGAACGAAACGCCACCATCGATAAACCAACGATTCGCGCTCACTGCTTCAACCACAACCGCACCCCCTACATAAAGCAGTGCAGCTAAAATAACAGTGTTGCGAATTCGTGTTGGTAGATGAAGTAGAAATCGCAAATACACAATCGCAAAATGAATGACTAATGGCACAAAAACGATTAGCCACGGAAACGTTAAATAACCAGTCGTATTCAGTGCAACCTCTAGCGGTTCGCTGAAGATTTCG
>QQUD01000773.1 GCA_008501785.1 Chloroflexota bacterium | reverse complement strand
TACAGCGCTGGTGGCTATCGGTGTGCCGTTGCTGACGCAGCCGCTGTTGGTAGAGCGGGACATGCGCGTGCGAACGCATATGGGCGCACTCAGCCGCTCATTTTTAGATGCCATGCTTGGGTTAGTAGCTATCAAGGCCCATACCGCCGAAAAACCTATGCGACGTGAACATGAGAGTCTGCTGGTTGAATGGGCAAATGCTGCTCTCAGCATGTACAAGACTGTTGTCTCTGTTGAGGGCTTTTTGACAGTGGGCACCTATGTGCCAGCGATACTACTCATTTTTAACCATTTAAACCAGGGTGGTGAAACCAGCAGCATTTTACTTTTGGTGTACTGGGTGCTGAGTCTGCCGACTTTTGGGCAAGAAATTGGCATCATCATGCGCCAATACCCCACCTATCGCAATATCACCATTCGTTTATTGGAGCCGTTAACTGCGCCAGAGGATGAAAATCTGACAGCTGTTCACAACAACGATCACGCCCTGGGCGATAAATTGCCGCAAAAATCAGACCGGGAACATGGTGGCGTTGGTATCTGCATGCAAAACGTCACGGTACGAGCTGCCGGACACACCATTTTAGAAAATATCAATCTTGCAATTCCAGCAGGACAACATGTAGCCATTGTTGGGCCATCTGGTGCCGGCAAATCAACACTTGTCGGGCTGCTGCAAGGGTGGCATCGTCCGGCACATGGGTCCGTATCTGTCGGTGACGCTGACTTAAACGGGGAAGCGTTGTTGCGTCTACGCCAAAACACAGCATGGGTAGACCCGGCAGTGCAGTTGTGGAATCGTTCCTTCAAGGACAATTTGCTGTATGGCACTACGGTCCACCCTGATCTATCGCTGGCCCAGGTGATTAAGCAAGCTGATTTATTAACACTGCTGCAAAAATTACCCGATGGCTTAAAAACTGTATTAGGTGAAGGGGGTGGTTTGGTGTCCGGTGGTGAAGGCCAGCGCATGCGCTTGGGTCGGGCCATGCTGCGTCCCGGCGTGCGTTTGGTTATTTTGGACGAACCATTTCGAGGGCTAGATGCGCAGCAGAGGCGCGACTTATTAAGCCTGACTCGCCAACTATGGCAGCATACAACCTTAATCTGCATCACCCATGACGTGGCCGAAACAAAAGCGTTTCCACGGGTGTTGGTCATCGAAAATGGGCATCTTGTCGAAGATGGGGAGCCAAATCAATTGGCAACACAGCCAGATTCCCGTTACTGTAATTTGTTAACGGCCGAAACCAAACTACGCCAGGAGATGTGGCGCAGCATCCATTGGCGCAAGCTGCGGTTAGAACAGGGTCAGCTTGTGCAGATGGGAACCACACCGGATGAGGTGGCCCATGAATGATGTAACTACGTTCAGTTGGCCTATTTCTCGTCTCAACGAAGCTATAGTAGCTTTGGCTGATCGAGGAGGTTTATCTCCCCAGCAAGAAACCATTCCAAAACCAGATGCGCAAATAGCAGAAGAAGATGGGGTGGCGCATTGGGTGGAAACGGCCGTTTCCCTCCTCGGCATTGAAACCCAATCCACAACCATCGAATACGTCGAATTTGCTTCATTCTTACAAACCGCCGGACCGGCCCTATTGCAATTGCCAGAAAGCACACCTCCTCAATTCATCGCTTTGGTATCCGGAAACAGCGAAAAACTGACGCTGTTAGGACCTGACTTTACCACCCACCAACTCCCTTTAGAAGCTGTCCGTGCAGGACTGTGCAAAGCACTGGAAGCGCCACTTTTGCCAGAAACCGACGAACTGCTGGCTGCGGTTGGCACACCAAAGCGCCGCTATGCGCAGGCACGAACAGCCATTTTACGAGAACGATTGGCACAGGCGCGGATTGGAAATTGTTGGGTGCTGGAACACGCTCCGGGCAGCAGCTTTGGCAAACAACTGCGCCATGCGGGCGTGCTGCGCTATTTTCTCTCCTTTATCACCGCATTTACCCTACAACAGCTGCTTTATGTGCTTTCCTGGTGGCTGATTGGTCGTGCCGTTTTTCAGGGACGTGTAGAAACAAGCTGGCTGCTAGCCTGGGCGTTGCTGTTGTTGACGCTGATTCCGCTGCGTTTGTTGGGAACCTGGCTACAAGGGATAACGGCCGTTACCGTCGGCGGCCTGCTGCAAAAACGGCTGCTTTATGGCGCATTGCGGCTAGAGCCTGACGAAATTCGACATATGGGCACCGGCCAACTAATGGGCCGTATTTTTGAAGCCGAATCGGTAGAATCGCTGTCATTGGCAGGTGGCGTCCGCGGATTAACAGCATTGATCGAATTGATCTTTGCCGTGTGGATATTGAGCGTGGGCGCTGGTGGGTTATGGCACGCAGGGCTGCTGCTTTTTTGGGTAGGCTTAACCAGTGTTTTCCTTTATCTCTTTTACCAGCGACGCAGGGAATGGACGCATGGTCGCCGCAACTTAACGCATGACTTGGTTGAAGGCATGGTCGGGCATCGTACCCGCCTCATGCAAACAGCACCCCATCAATGGCATGACGGGGAAGATGGGGCATTAACTAGCTATATCGGCACCTCTGGGGAAACGGATCGGGCTGCTGCTCAGTTGGAGGTGGTTGCCTCACGCGGTTGGATGGTGGTCGGCCTTTTAGGATTATTGCCAGCATTTGCAGCGGGAAACGCAAATCCGGCGGCAATCGCCATCAGCATTGGCGGTGTGCTGAGTGCAAATCTGGCATTGGTCAAGCTCACAGGTGGACTGATCAATCAACTGCTGGCGGCAATTATTGCTTGGGAGCAGATCGCACCCATTTTCAAGGCAGCAGCGCGGCCGCAGAGTTTGAGTGAGGGGGAAACGGCCGTTTCCCCCTCCCACTCCCCTTCACCAGGGAATCCCATTCTACAAGCACATAATGTCACATTCCGTTATCAAGCCAACGGTGAACCTGTTTTGCATCAATGTCAACTTGAAATCAAGGCTGGCGAACAGATATTGCTAGAGGGGGCTTCAGGTGGCGGCAAATCAACCTTGGCTGCCATCTTAACGGGCCTGCGCAACCCAGACAGCGGCCTGCTTTTGCTACATGGCTTTGACCGGCGCACCCTGAGCGACGCGGAGTGGCGACGACACGCTGTCTCATCCCCGCAATTCCATGAAAATCACGTCGTCAGCAACACCTTTCTTTTCAACCTGTTGATGGGGTGTCAATGGCCGCCCCGTTTAGAAGACGTACAGGCAGCAGAAGCTCTCTGTGTCCAGCTCGGATTGGGTGACTTATTAACCCGAATGCCTGCCGGACTTTTGCAAATGGTCGGCGAAACCGGCTGGCAGCTCTCCCACGGGGAACGCAGTCGTTTGTTTATTGCCCGCGCCTTGCTGCAAAAAGCGGACCTGATCATCCTTGACGAAAGCCTTGCCGCACTTGATCCGATAAACTTACTGCAAGTCATCGATTGCGTTCAGGAACAAGCCTCAACCTTACTGCTGATTGCTCACCCCTAGAAAATCGTAGGACAAAACGCTGTTTTACCCCCCCTGTCAAGACAGTGTCCTGACCTACGGATTTTCATGTGTGTTTTGCATGCCCTGTGCCAGGCAAATTTGTCAATCTCCCGTGGCTCCCTTCACCACCACTTCCTCTTCTAAACGAGACAGACCGCTGCTGGCAATTTGCCATAAATCCTTCGCAATCGGAACGACAGCGGCAGCCCATAGCAAATAAGCTGTACCATGTAGCACAGTTTGCAGGGAAGCAATAAAAATGCTGGCCCACAAAAACACCCCACCAAGGTGTACAGTTACCAAGCTGAACCAATTACCACCTAATGCAGGTTCGGAAGTTGGCTGAAATGCACGTCGGAAGAAATACGGGAGCAGTGCAAAACCAAATTGGAAAACCCAGCCATAGATCAATGCCTGGGGCGCATTTTGTTCGATACCAGCACCGGGGAAACCAGGCACGCTCAACAAAATCAATGGAGCGATTGCCACCGGAGCCAGCAGCCAAACGTAAGCAGTTGTCAAATGCCAAAAACCTGGCGTTGACCATGCCTCTTTGTCGCCACGCAGCGGCTTGATCACTTCCACCAACAACCAAATCGTTGCCGTCAGGTGCATCACCAAACCTGGAACCGTGTAATACAGTGATTGGAACCAGGGGCCGAGTACCAGTCCTAATGCGCCGAGGGTCATCAGCCAGAAGATACGGGTAATAGTTTGGGAGTTGGCAAACGGCCGTTTCGCCCACTTCGGATACAAATCAATCAGCAGCCCCGCAAACACCAGCGACATAAATCCCCAGTTATTGGCGTGGATGTGTACTTCGATTGGTACCTTGATTTGCAAAAAGTCACTCCATTGCAACCAAAGCCCCGTGCCAATGATGATGCCCAGCAGCAAAAACGTCAGTCCAGCAATATAAAAGTTACGACCCGAAGCTGCATTCGATGTTTCCGTATCGTTTGAAGGAACGGGTTTCATCTGCTTAAGCTGCCAAATGAGCAGCACAGTAGCCACAAAGATGAGCGTGCCACCCGTAAAAATCAGCGGCGGCTGGATGATGGGGATGCCAATCAACAGCGTGAGCAAGCCGATATTTAGCGTCAGCCAGATGTCCCAGCGAAAACGGGGTTTGGGCAGGTTGTGCCGAATGGCAACCAGCAAGGGCAGCAGGCCAAAAAGGGCCTCGGTCATGGCACCAAGCGTGATCAGGTGGACACGCACCCAGCGCAGACCGTTGAACCAGGGTAACAGATTGTAGCTGGCGAGGGCGGCATCGAGCGCACCCAAAATAGCCATGATTACGAACAGAGCCGTCATTAAAAAGTAGAGCGTCATGAGGTTTTCTCCTTGTTGAGTAAAGGGGTTATGCGTCTTTTACGCTTTACCACCTAAAGTTTAATAATAAGGAGAGAGGAAACGGCCGTCTCCGACTTTTGTCGGATTAGCACTTACGAGGCAATTTTTTCTAACGCAGAACGATCCAAAATTTGAATCTTCTTACGCTGTACGGTGAGCACACCTTCATTTTCCAAATTACGCAACGCCCGCTGAATCACATCGGGAACCGTGCCCAAGCGTGCGGCCAGTTCTGCCTGTGTATACCAGCGAGGTCGATGCACGACCCCAGCAATAGCGCTATCAAGCAGCAGTCGAGCTAATCGCTCTGTCACCGGTCGCAAAGAGATGTCGGTAATCAGCGACACCAAATACACCATGCGGTCTGCCAATTGCTCTATCACATGTTGGGCAAAATCAGGCTCACTTTGCAACAAGTCGCGCATCGCCTGTCTCGAAATCAGCCACAGGCCTGCCGGTTCGAGCGCAATCACGGTCGCAGGATTGGGCTTGTCGGTTAAGATGCCGATTTCGTTAAACATCTCGCCCGGTTCAAAATAACGCAGCACTTGCTCACGGCCAGACACAGAACTTTTGACAACTTTTACCCAGCCATATTGCAGCACATACAGTCCAGGCATTTGCTCCCCTTCTAGCATAAGCACTTCGCCCGTCTGCACTTCACGCCAGCGGGCCGTTTGCACCAGGCGTTGTTTGGTCTTGGCATCCAAACGTGCAAACAACGCTGCGTTATTCAGAAGTTGACTTAGCTGTTCGAGTGATGGTTTTGGTTTCATTTATGGTTTTTTGTCCGGTTGTTGAATTTTGTAGAGAGAGGGTAGCAGAAACGGCCGTTTTCCACAAAAAATTTTGCCTAAATGCGAGGAAGAAAGTATCGTTGATGAGTATAAACACCTATTGCATTGTCATCCAATGCCAGATAGGCTATTCAAAAGTGGGGAACCTTTTTATAAGCAATTTCATGAAATTGATTTGATTCAACTTCCTCCAGGTAGAATCCAATGAACACAATACCCGATTTTCGGATTCTCGACACAATTGACGAAAGCAACACATCTTTGCTAGTACGCGCCCTACGCAATCGGGACAATCATCCTGTCATCCTTAAAATTCTAAAAACAGAAAAGGCCACAACCAGGAGACAAAACCAGTACAAACAAGAATTCGAACTCCTGCGCTCGCTTCACATCGATGGGGGAATCCATGCGATCAGCCTTGAACAAAAAAACAACACCCAAATTATTGTCTTAGAAGATGTGGGTGCCCACCCCTTACAAAAACTGCGTACGTCTCGCGAATTTATGCCAGACGCCCACAACTTAAAATCATTTCTGATGATCGCCATCCAAATGGCTGAAAAAATCAGTGACCTACATGCTGCCCAAATCATCCACAAAAGCATCAATCCTCATAATTTTTTTTTTAATCCAAACACTGATCAACTTCAAATTTTTGATTTTAGTCAAGCAACATATTTGCCCAATGAAAATCCAATTTTACCCGCACTAACTGAAATAGAAGGCAATTTATCCTACATTTCGCCAGAACAAAGTGGGCGTATGAATCGCTCTCTTGATTATCGATCCGATTATTATTCGCTGGGCGTCACATTCTATGAGATGCTCACTGGAAAGTTGCCCTTTACAGCAACCGACCCCCTCGAACTCATCCACTGCCATTTAGCCAACATACCACAGCCACCCACACAACTTGAACCAGCCATACCCATTGTTCTGTCTGACATTATTTTGAAACTAATGGCAAAGGCGGCCGAAAATCGATACCAAAGCGCATCAGGTCTTACATACGATTTACAACAATGTTTATTGCAACTAGACAAAACCGGCACAATCAAGCCATTCAAAATTGGTCAACATGATTATTCAGCCAATCTAACGATTCCAGAAAAACTATACGGCAGAGAAAAGGAAGTCAACACGCTTCAAAATGTTTTCAACCAGGTCAGTTCAGGCAATAAAGAATTGATGTTAGTAACCGGGTATCCCGGTATTGGTAAAACATCATTGGTTCAAGAACTACATAAACCCATTACCCAACAGCAAGGTCTTTTTATCACCGGCAAATTCGATCAATTTCAAAAAGATGTTCCTTATTCAGCCCTGGTAAACGCACTGAATCAATTGATTCAATCACTCCTGACAGAGAGTTCAGATGTTTTACGTGAATGGCAAAAAAAGCTGTCAGACGCATTAAGGAAAAATGGACAGGTTATTGTTGATGTCGTTCCGCAATTAGAAAAGATTATTGGCCCACAGCCTGCGGTTCCGCAGTTGAACGCCAAAGAAAGTCATATGCGTTTCAATCTCGTTTTTCAAGATTTCATCCGTACATTTTGCCAGCCCTCACACCCACTTGTTATTTTTTTAGACAACCTGCAATGGGCAGACTCGACCATCTTTACCTTACTTGAATCATTAATGATCGCTCCTGACATTACAAACTTGCTGCTTCTGGGATGTTATCGAGACAATGAAGTGAACCAGCTCCATCCTTTAATAAACATGCTTAATGCTTTAAAGGAAGAAGAATGTGTTGTTCACCAAATTAATTTGAACACATTGACCCCCGATCATATTCGTCAACTGTTAGCCGATACGCTGCATACCTTACCAACACAAAACAAAGAGTTGGCAAATCTGATCACAAAAAAAACAGAAGGAAATCCGTTTTTCATCAAAGAGTTTTTGGAAACGCTGTATCGGGAAAAACTACTTCGGTTTATGCCAGTTGAACAAGAGGAAAAATCAAACGGTTGGCAGTGGGACATGGCCGAAATTAAAAAGCGCGACATCACCAGCAATGTTGCCGTGCTAATAGCGAGCAAGCTGAATACGCTGCCAGCAGCAACGAGAACGCTTTTACAATTAGCTTCTTGTATTGGCACTGAGTTTGATATAACGTTGCTGGCTCTCATTTACCAAAAATCTAAAATCACTACGTACAACGATTTGCTGCCAGCAATTCGAGAAGATTTTTGTTCGCCACTCTCTGAATTGGAGGCAATTGATGATGATGCGTTTAGTACGCAAGTTATTTATATCAAATTCAAATTTTCACATGATTATTTGCAGCAAGTTTCTTATGATTCGATGGATTTAGAGGTTAAGAAGCAAGCCCACCTTTCTATTGGCAATGAACTATTGCAAGCCATGCGCAGCAAAGGAAGCAAGAGGCAGATTTTCGAACTGGTTAACCACCTCAATTTGGGACGCGATTTGATTTCTAATCAAACAGATTTAAATGAATTGGCTGACCTAAATCTTCAAGCAGGCCTACGGGCAAAAGATGCAGCTGCCTATACAACTGCATTCAACTATTTTCAAGCGGGTATTCGATTATTAGGAGATGATTGTTGGCAATCTGAATATGGATTGTCGCTTAACTTATATGTTGAAGCCGCCACCATCGCAAATTTGAAGGGCGATTTTGGCGAGATGACACGTTTAAACAATGTTGTTTTGCTGGAATCTGACTCGATACTCGATCAAATTCCAGTTTTTCGGAATCAGATTCAAGCTTATAAGGTACAAGGGGAATATTTTGATGCAATTGATACGGGGCTTTTTGCACTAAACCAGTTGGGGGTTATTTTCCCACGTCATCCTAGCAAATTGGAAGTGGCTCAAGCATGGCAGGAAATTGAAATAGCTTTTAAGGAAAAAACCATCGGAAGTCTGGTTGATTCACCCTTAATGACCAACCCGGAAAAGTTAGCTTCGGTTGATATTATATCTCGTGTGATTACGGCCGCCTGGATGAGAAATCCTAGTTTATGTACCTTACTAATATTAAAAAGAATTAGCTTGCTGGCAGAGCATGGCAATACCAAGGCATCTGGTGCCGCTTTTGCAGCTTATGGTGTGCATCTTCGCGGCATAAAAGATGATATTGAAACTAGCTTTCAATTTGGCGAGTTGGCATTGAATGTGTTAGATAGATTTGAAACCCGAGAGTTTAGGGCCAGAACGAAGTATATGGTTGGCCTTTTTATCAAGCATTGGAAACACCATACAAGAGAATCTTTGTCTCTTTTTGATGAAGCTTATCAAAGTGGTTTAGAAACTGGGGATGTGGAATTCGCAACCTTTGCAGCGATTGATTACGCGACTTTGGCTTTGTTGACGGGGAAAAATTTGGAGACACTGTATGAAGAAACGGCCGTTTTCGTCAACACCTTCCAAAAAATAAAACGGCACATCGCCATCACACACATCAACATTATCCTACAAACCATCCTCAACTATCAGGGCAAAACAGATAACCCCATTCAACTCATAGGCAATGCCTTTAATGAACAGAAAGAAATGCCCAATTACCTGCAAACCAATAGCCGAGGGCCGTTATCTCTGATTCACGTAACAAAACTCATTCTCTGTTATCAATTTGGCCTTTATGAAGAAGCAAACAAGCAGGCTATCCTTGCCAAGGAATATGTGAATAAAGCCAGAAGCGCTCACTTTTATATCCCAATTCTTCACATGTACGAGGCATTGGCATTGTTGGCAACATTTGCTGAAAGCACACTTTTGGAACAAGAGCGCATTTTGCAAACCGTGTCTACCATTCAAAAAAAGATGACACGGTGGGCAAACTATGCTCCCATCAACCATCTCCATCGTTTTTACTTAATTGAGGCCGAAAGACATCGGGTATCTGGCGACCACAAGCAAGCAGAGAGTTTCTTCCAAAAGGCAATTACAGCGGCCGAAAAAAATGATTGCATCAATGAAATCGCTTTAACTTCAGAATTAGCGGGTAAATTTCATGTAGATTTGGGCGAAACAAAACAGGCAAAACCTTATTTGCAAAAAGCCAAAAACGCTTACTATCAGTGGGGTGCATTAGCCAAAGTGTCTCACATAGACACCCAATACGAAACCCTATTAAAATCACCCTCTGACCTAGAAACGCCCATCAATGTAAAAACCGATCTGCTGCCATCCTACTCATTAGATATTGATTCGATGCTCAAAGGGTCACAGACATTAACCAGTGAAACCGATCTTTCCACGCTGCTGATAAACATAATGCAGCTTGTCATTAAAACGGCTGGCGCTCAAAGAGGATTGATTATTTTAGAAAGCGAGGGTATCTGGAAGATTGAAGCCGAAGCAAAAATTGATGAAGAAAACATACAAGTTTTACAATCACTGCCGCTTCCACACATACAGGATGCCCATTCATCACCTCACTTACCAGTCACAATCATCAATTATGTCATTCATAGCAGCGAGCGCGTTATTCTGCACAATGCAGCCCAGGAAGGTCTGTTTCTAAAAGATACCTATATCGCCGACCAGAATTGCAAATCGATCCTCTGCATGCCGCTGATTTTTCAAACTAAATTAGACGGCATTTTGTACCTGGAAAACAATCTGACAACCGATGCATTTACGCCTGATAGAGTTGATGTTTTGACGGTGCTGGCCACACAAGCAGCTATTTCGATTGCCAATGCGCGGTTGGTTGCCGAACTCACTGAATCGAAAAACAAATACCGGTATCTGTTTAATAATGGAAATGATGCCGTTTACGTTTACAGGTTAGCAGAATCGGGTATGAGAAAAATTGTTGATATTAATGAAGTTGCGTGCAAAAGATATGGGTATAGCAAAGAAGAATTTCTGACAATGCGGATCGTTGATATTTCTCCAACCGACAAGTTATCCATCCCACCTGACATTCTGATTGCTAAAATATTTGCAGAAAAGCAGGTTGTTTTTGAGGCAGAGCATATTACTAAAGATGGCAGAAAGATTCCGGTGGAGATCAATTCTAATTTAATTGAATTTGAGGGAGAAACGGCCGTTATCGCCATCGCCAGAGACATCACCAACCGGAAACAAAACCAAGCTGCACTGAATCAATATCAATATCATCTTGAGCAGCTAGTCGAAGAACGCACAGCCGAACTGATGGTCGCCAAAGAGGCAGCCGCAGCAGCACGCCACGCCAAAAGTGCATTTCTGTCTAGCACGAGCCACGAACTACGCCAGCCGCTCCAT
>QQUD01000513.1 GCA_008501785.1 Chloroflexota bacterium | reverse complement strand
GACTGAGGGGGTGCGTGCTCCGGCTGTGTCAGGAGATTAAGCCATGATGACAACAACAGATTGGATTAATAAACAGATTTTTCAGAGAAATCCACAATCTGATTTTTAACCTGAGTTTGAGATATGAATAAGGACGCAGGTTAACGCAGATAAACACAGATTTTGAAGAAATATTAGGCATTTTCGCTAAAACCCGGTTCCGATCTGTGAAAATCTGTGTCCCATTTATTTTGTTTGAACTGAGGTTTTGCTTTAATCTGTTGTTGTCTACTTGGATGGTGGCATTGTAAATTGTTCCAGCAAGTCTAAAACGACCTCACGAATATCACCCCGATTGGGTAAAGATCCCATCATGCCATACATGGCAGCTGATCGCTGTGGCACCCCGCCATCGTCACCCCCACCTAACATAGTTGAGGCGTTTTTTGTGAGCTTGCTCACCCAAGATTGTGGTAAATATCTGGTTGCCGCATTCGCGGCTTTGACAATCAATGAATTGCTCATTTTTTGCAAGGATGGTTTGCGTACTTTGGCGGTTGATTCGGCTAAATCTGTGAGGAATTGGTTGGCTCGAGTGACATGCACTTGATTGATAGTGATATGCAGCGTGGGCGGGAATTGCTGGCGGTCGATAAACCAGCCACGAACGGCCATTTCGTCGCCGACTTCGTAGATGTTGAGTGTGCCGGATGCCACGGCCATAATGCTCATGTGGGGAGTGCCGATGATTTTTAGGTCTGGGATGTTTTGGATACCGGTGCGGATGGTTACGGCCGTTTTCATCACCCTCTCCGTAATCTCCAAATAACCTTCCTCACCCAAATAATTGAGGATTGCCCATGCAGCTGCAATTGCCCCACCCGGGCGCGTGCCCGACATGCCAGCCGATGCATAAATGCCACCCGGCCAATCTAAATATGCAAAAAGCTGGTGTCGTCGAATCTCTCGGTTTCGGTAGAGGATGACTGACGCACCTTTGGCAGCATAAGCGTATTTGTGTAAATCGGCCGACATTGAGGTCACACCCGGCACTTGAAAATCGAAGTCTGGCACTGAATATCCCAATTTACGCACAAACGGCAACATAAACCCACCGACGCAAGAATCGACATGGCACAATATTTTGTGCTGCAATGCGAGTGCTGCAATCTCTTGAATGGAGTCTACAATGCCGTGCGGGTAAGCTGGGGCCGATCCCACCAGCAAAATCGTGTTGGGCGTGATAGCAGCTGCCATCGCGTCAACATCTACACGAAAATCATCACCAACAGGAACATGAACCACCTTCACACCAAAATAGTGGGAAGCTTTCTCAAATGCAGGATGAACACTAACGCCCAACACCATTTCAGGCTCGGTGATGTGAGGCTTATTGACTCGCGCCCACTCGCGTGCGGTGACAACTGTCATGAGGATACTTTCGGTGCCACCTGAGGTCATGTTGCCGACGACCTGCTCATCACCGCCCAGCAAAGCCGCGCTCATGCTCACTACTTCGGTTTCAAATTGACGTAAACTGGGGAAAGCGGTTGGATTCAAACCGTTTTCGGAGAAGAACATGGTGTATGCTTCTTTGATGACAGAGGAGGCTTCTTCTCCGGCGAAGTAGACGAGGCTGAGTGCTTTGCCATCTTGCCAAGCCACGTCTGTGGCACGCATGGACTGCATTTTAGTTAAAACGGCCGTTTTCGACTGCCCTTTAGCCGGTAATTCAAAATTTGTCATTTTCTATATCCCCAAATGAATAAAGTTAATAACCCAATTGTAGGATATAGAAAATCTACAAACAAGGAAATCTTATTTGACAAGCATCCAGCATAAAATAGGGCATAGATTCAATTTCATCTATGCCCTATTCTCATTAACTAAAAATATCTACAAAACGAGTTAGTACACAACAGGAAGTGTGAAATAAAAGGTGCTGCCTTCACCTTGCTGGCTTTCTACACCAACATGCCCGCCTAATTTATCTACAATACGCTGCACAATCGACAACCCTAATCCATGTCCCGTTGTTTGCCCACTATGCAAGCGTACAAACGGCTGGAACAATTTGGTTTGCTCATCAGCAGCCAATCCATCCCCATTATCCTTCACCCAAAACATCATTTCATGCTTATTTTTACGAGTCGCACCCAATTCGAGATGTGGTGGCCTTCCGCCATATTTCACAGCATTGGTCAAATAATTAACCCAAACTTCTTCAAGCCAAGGCCCATAGCCACGAACAATCGGCCATTCTTCAGGAACAATTATTTCAGCATCAGCTTCTCGAATCATGGGCTGCAAACGCTGGCAAACTTCCCCAACGACATCCCCCATCTTCACAGACTCAATGCGAATATCTTCAAGACGAATACGAGCAAGCAACAGCAAGCTATCGATAATATCCCGCATTTTTGTAGCCGACTGTGCCAGAATTCCTAAAGTTGATTTAATCTGATTGGGGCTAATTCGTTCATAATTTTTGACCAGCACTTCAGAATACCCCAACACATTACTAATTGGATTCTTCAAATCATGTGCCACTGTATGGGCGAACGCATCTAAATCAACAATCAACTTCTCTCTTTCTATAATTTCCCGTTCCAATCCTATTTGTAGATTGCGCAAGGTCAAATGCGTATTGAGCCGCGCCAGTACTTCGGCAGTTTTAAAGGGTTTCTGTACATAATCAACAGCCCCTAATTCAAACGCCTGCACAATGCTGTCGGTATCACTCAAACCAGTCATAAAGACAATGGGAATATCTTCAGTAACATGATTCTTTTTTAGCAGGCGACAAACCTCAAACCCATCAATACCGGGCATGACAACGTCAAGCAAAATTAAATCAGGCAAACATTGCACAGCCATTTCATAACCAAGCAGGCCATCTGTTGCTTCGACAATATTATATTGTGCCTGTTGCAACACATGCTTGATAACTGTCATGTTAATGGGGTTATCTTCGACGATAAGAATTGTATGTGCTTTGGGAACTATTCTCCCACGTTTGTTATTGATCCACTCCATAAATTAACACTCCATGCGAACATTAAACGCACCAATTTAATTTACTCACATCTCTCCTATTTTGCAGATAGAACCTTAGTCATATTCATCATGAGATAGGTACTAATTTGCTTCAGAAAAGCGACATAATTACGGAAAACAGGCTATTTCCACTTGGGCTATGATAGATGTTTTGCGTCTTTTTTTGTGAGATTATTACCCTCTCAGTGTGCATTTTGATATATTTGGGCATCTATGAAACAAAGAATAAAATTTGTGATGGTATTGGGGATTGTGAGCATTCTCTTAAGTCCAAACCATACAAATCAAGTAAACGCACTTCCGGCAACATCAGCCAGTGAGATGTTGCAATTAGTGAATCAATTTCGCCTGGATAATGGGTTACCACCATTCCAGTTAAATGGCGCATTGGCTTCTGCTGCACAAAATCAGGCAAATTACATGGCTGAATTTATGGTGTTTAGCAATCACTCTGGTTATGGTGGCTCCACACCACTTTCTCGGGCAGAGGCAGCAGGTTACTATGGCGCTGTGTCGGAAAATATTGTTGGCGGTACGGGCATGTCTTCCCGGCAAGGAATGATATGGTGGCAAAACAGCGCCGTGCATTATCGGACTCTGGTGACATCCAGATACCTCGAAGCCGGGACCGGGTTTGCTACCAATGGTAGTGAAAATTTTTATGTTTTGGTCGTTGGCTCTCCCTCAAATACCGGAGCACCCCCCGCTGCACCCCAAGTAGATAATTCACCAGCTCCGCTATTTGTGACGCCTATTGTCAAAGCAGTACCAGGTGAGGATGGTTCAATTGTACATGTGGTGCAGGAAGGGCAGGCACTTTGGTCGTTGGCGGCCTATTATGAAGTGTTATTATCAGATTTGCTTTTGTACAATGGTCTATCTGACAGTTCTTTCTTGTCACCGGGGGATGAAATTATCATTCAATTGGCTGAGGGGCAGCCGCCTCCACCAACACCAACGCCGCCTACATCTGTCATCGTGCAAGAAGGGCAATCTTTATGGTCAATTGCGGCCGTTTACAATGTTAAATTTGGTGATTTATTATGGTTTAACAATATTAATGAAGATTCGGTGTTGCAACCTGGGGATGAAATTATGATTCGTTTGGCTGAAGGGCAAGCCCCACCGCCAACGCCAACCCCTGTCGTTTATCACATAATTCGCAGCGGACAAACGCTGTGGGACATTGCGCTCACGTATGGTTTGTCATTGGATGAGCTGTTGAGTTTGAACAATATTTCGGCAGAAATGATTTTACAGCCCGGTGATGAATTGATGGTTCGCTTGCCACCTCCTACGGCAACACCTAACCCAACAGCGACTTATACACCTCAACCAACCGTGGTTTTGGTGGAAACGGCCGTTTCCGCCCACCTCCCCTCTTCCTCTCCCAATCAACTCACAGCATCCACACCGCAACCAACAATCAATCCTTCCATATCAGCCAATTCAAATGCACTTCGACTTGGTGAAACAGTGGGAACAGGCGCTTTGATACTTGTTTTTGGATTGGTTGCTATCGGTGGCGTTGCTTTTTATATGGTTGGTCATCGAGAATAGGTTTGTGATTTCAACAAATTGAAAATAGTGCTGGTATTAGTAGGGGCGTACCCTTGTGGTCGCCCCTACACGAATACCAGTGTTAATTTGTCAATCTTCAAAAAAAATTGGTCCAAGCTCTTCAGAGCTAACTTTAAGGTGCAGGAGACCAGGCAGGTTCAAAATCTTTCGCCGGATCGTTGCTGACATTCCAAGCGTCGCCTGTTTCCAGATTCATCACATAGATTTCGTCGTTGCCATCTCGGTCAGTAACAAAGGCCATGTGGGTGTCATCAGGAGACCAAGTTGGTTGGGAATCTTTGCCAGGGCGGTTAGTCACATTTCTCTCTTCACCAGTTTCGGTATCGAGTACATAAATGTCTGCGCCATTCCCGTCGCGGGTGGACGTGTAGGCTAGGAAACGGCCGTTATTCGAAAACGCCGGGTCACTGTTGTAATATCCATCCGTCAGCTTCGTCACCTCATCTGTATCAATATTCCACATATACAGTTCAACAGCTTGCTCTTTGGCAAGGTCACAACGGGAACTGTACACAATTGACGTACCATCAGGCGTCCAGGTCAACGTCTCTTGTTCTGTCAAATGAGCATCCAACACAACAATATTGTCCATGCCACCGCTCGTTGGCATGTAAGCAATGCGATGCCACGCACAGCCAACAGAAGGTGAGTAAAACCGGTCCGTGTACATTGCAATCAAATCACGGTGCGGATTCCAACGCGGCACAAAATCGTCATAAATACTGTCCTTCGAGTCTTTGATTAAATTGCGAATATTCGAACCATCGGCATCCATAATGAATAAATCGGCGCTGCCATCTCGTCGAGAGCGGAAAGCAATTTGCCGTCCATCGGGCGACCAAGTTGGACTGGTATCGACAAATGTATTGTCTGTCATTCGGGTTAAATCAGAGCCGTCCGCCTGCACCAAATACAATTCCCAATTTTGGTGAAAATTCGTGGGATCACGCTTATGATGACGCTCAGTAACAAACAAAATACCGGGTGTTGGCGGTGTTGTTGGCTCTGTCACGGGATCGGCTAAAAGGGATGACTCCCCTTGCAACAAACGGACAACGCCACACCCAGTCAACATGACAACAAGCAGCACCCAACCCATCAAACGGAATGAAGCATAATGTTTGCGAGAACCAAAACGTATGAAGCGCATCATGATTTGTATCCTTATATGGTTTGTTGTTTGTTACCTGAGTTCAAAGATAGGAATCAGAACACGGATTGCTACCTTCGGTAGCTTTGCAGATGAGCACAGATCGTGGAAGAGTTTCCCTTAATTTCATGCTTGCATTTGAATCTGATCTGTGTTTATCTGTGTCCCATTTTTTAACTCCGAATTGAAGTTTATGGTAGGTTAACCCAAACGCAAGTTCATTTTTACACTAGACATTACGGGGTCATTTAAGTGACAGTTCAATGTCATTATACATGATGTTTTCGTTTTGGGGAGTTTGAGTTTTAGTTCAAGATTGACAATTTTTCTGAAAGCGGGCGCAGTTCAAGACCTTCTGCAGGGTAGCCATTGCCAATTGCAGTGCCAAAGGTAAGAACGGCCGTTTTCTCTTCTCCCGCATACACCATCGCCGCTGCCGCTCCATCATGATGCAATTTCACTTGAATGGGGATATTCAATCGAGCTGAAACTCGTTCGGTAAACATCGTTTGTATGTGGTTGGTGAGGGCTTGTAAACGGCCGTAACACCCCCAATCATAATCCTTAATTGCATGTCCATCCAACAAGTAACAAGCCAAACTCACAGACAGTTGATGCGTTAACGGAAACTGGCCGACACCCTGACGCCAGGTCTTGCAGACGATGTCTAACATTTGATCACCTGTTTGTTGTGCCAAAACAGGGTCTTTGTTTAAGTTGAGATCGGTACATGGTGCAGGGACGGAAGGCAAAATGTTAATTTGTGTCAAGACGCCTGCATCATATTTTGCAACAGCACTTTTAACATTGGTTTGACCAAAATCGAACACAAGCTGCGTTTGTGCAGCGGCTGGCGCATCCCGCGCCACGCCTATCAACGGCAAATGAGCCGCAAACGGACTGCGCTTGAGGTTAAAATCGGGAAACCCAGCTGCATGAATCATCTCAGCCGCTGCGGTAATGGCAATAGCACCCAGTTGACCAGCCAACAAGCCCCCACCCACATAAACTTGCTCAATTTGTGCCCAAAATTCCCAATGAATATCGCGCCAATCGGGCCGTGCTGCACGATTGATAGGGTCGCCACGTTTCAGAGTGAGAAGCAGGTAAGCGAGAAAACGGCCGTATTCTCGGGCAATCTGTTCGGCGGTGGTGCGGATAGGTGATTTATGGCCGTAAAGCTTGGAAGCGGACGTAAAACATCTATCAAACGCTCGCAGCAAATCCGGGGCATCCACATCAAGTTGCAACACGTCATTATTCGCCAGCACCATACTTCGCAAATTTTCAGTAGACAGCAAATGAAACGCCAGCTTCCCCTTGCACGATTCTGGCAAATCCAATCCTGGCAAATCAACAATCCGCACGCGATTCATTGACGGGATTGCATACGGTTTTTGGGTAAAAAAGGGAGGTTTCATATTTTTCTTCACTTGAGGAATTGGATTTTAAAGAGAATTATTCTCTTCTCCACTCCCTTCTCCACGCCCTTCTACCAAATCATTCAGCCCCGCTTCATCCAATACAGCCACACCAAGCGATACAGCTTTTGTAAGTTTGCTGCCTGCTTTTTCTCCTGCAACCAGATAGTTAGTTTTCTTGCTAACCGAGCCAGTCACTTTGCCACCATGCGCTTCAATCAACGCTTTCGCTTCATTGCGTGACAACGTGGGCAGTGTGCCCGTAATCACAAATATTAAACCAGCAAGTGAATCTGACGAATCTGCGTCTTCGTCTAGTTGTGCAGCGGCAAATTGCAGACCAGCTTTGCGGAATTTTTCCAGTAGGGCGCGATTGCGGTCATTGGCAAACCAGGTGGTGATAGAAACAGCCGTTTGCGGACCAATCCCTTCCACAGCTTCCAACTGCTCCTGCACCGCCGCTGCCAGTTCATCAATGCCATCAAACTCTCGAATTAGCAGCGCCGCCACCACATTGCCTACAAACCGAATCCCCAACGCCGTCAATAGTCGATCCGCAGGCTGCTGTTTGCTGGTTTCGATGCCATTCAACAGATTATCAACCTTCTTTTCCTTGAACCCTTCCAGCGCCAGTAAATCATCCCGGTTCAAAAAGTAAATGTCTGCCATGTCATGCGCCAACCCTTGCTCGATCAACAATGCGCCAGTTTGAGAACCAAAATTGTCGATGTCCATTGCGCTACGACCTACAAAATATTCAACACGACGCACCAACTGCTCAGGACAGGCCAAATTATCGCAGTAGATGGCGACTTCACCGGGTACGACAACGGCTGGTTCATGACATACGGGACAGGTTAACGGCCGTTCCACCACCTGCTCCGATCCATCCCGCAAATCCACCACCGGTCCCACAATGTATGGAATCACATCACCCGCTCGTTTCACAATCACCGTGTCGCCAATGCGAATATCCTTACGGGCAATTTCATCATAATTGTGCAGCGTCGCATTGCGTACAATCACACCACCCAACTCTAACGGTTCCAACACCGCCGCCGGAGCCAAAATGCCTGTACGCCCCACGCTTACCTGTACATCAAGCAGCTTTGTCGTCTTCTCCTGCGCCGGGAACTTCATCGCCACCGAGCCACGCGGGTCTTTGCCCACAAAGCCCATCGCATCCGCCAACGGCCGATTGTTGATTTTCACAACCATGCCATCCACTTCGTAATTAATTTGATTGCGCTTCTCAATCCACTCGTCATACCTTGCCGCAACTTCCGGCAATGATGCACAATATTGGTTATCAGACGAAACGGGGAAACCCATTTTCCGCAGCAGTTCTAGCCGTTCCCATTGCAAATCAGGCACTTCACCACCTTCCCAGGCGATGAAATCGTAGACGTAGAGGGTTAACGGCCGTTTAGCCGTAATCGCTGAATCCAACTGCCGCAGCGATCCCGCCGCCGCATTACGCGGATTCATGTAAACCTGTGCCCCCGCCTCCAGCCGCTTCTGATTAAACGCCTCAAACTTATCCAACGGGAAAAACGCCTCGCCCCGCACCACCAAATACGACGGAATCGACACACCGCTGTCACGGTCCACCGGAATCCGCTGCGGCAAACTGCGAATCGTGCGCAAATTAGGCGTGATGTCCTCGCCAATCTCGCCATTGCCCCGCGTCGCCCCCTGCACAAACACACCATCCCGATACGTGAGCACCACAGTCAATCCATCCAGCTTCGGTTCCGCCACATAATCCAGTTTCATCTCAGCGTCGGGCAAATAACGCGCAATGCGCGTGCGCCATGCAAACAAATCTTCCGCATTAAATGCATTCGACAAACTCAAAATAGGCGCTGGATGCGTCACCTTTTCAAACGCATCTAGCGGCTCTGCCCCAGCCCGCTGCGTGGGAGAATCCGGCGTCAACTGCTCAGGATATGCCTGCTCCAGCCGCACCAGCTCATGATACAGCGCATCATACTCTGCATCACTAATCACCGGTGCATCTAGCACATGATACCGGTACAAATGAAAATTAATCTCATCTCGAAGTTTGGCAATTTTTGCAGCTGCATCCATCTTCATAACCTCATTTTGCGAACCAATCCGCTCTTCATCCAAGAATTTTCAATTATCATACCTCGCTTGCCCAATTTGAACAGGAAACCGACAGGATTTTGATTGACCAATCCTTTCTGATCCTGTTACAATCGCGGCGGATTCGCGGCTGGCAGCGATTGTGCAGACCGATTCTAACAGATTAAATTCCATAATCAGAAAGGAGCTTCGCTCTAGTCCGGCTTCATCCAACACGGCTTATGCGGCGGCTTACGCTCTGATTTTTACAGGTTGCTTTTGTCCGCGCCACATGAATCCTAAACTGTTATCCATACAATCAAGGCAATACCATGAAATTATCAAACCGAATAAAGTTAGGGCTTACTTTTTTCATCTGGCGCGTAATCAATAGAAGAGCCTTCGAAGAGGATTTCCTAAGAATTCTTCCCAATACACTAAAAGACGCCGCACGATTGATATTTTATCGCAACTTTACATCTGAAGAAAAACGAATCGCAAAATCAATTGAGACATATCGCAGTTCACTTATCACAACAGACAAGATTTTGCACTCCTTTTCTTCTCCACGCTCAGGCACCTTCAAGAAAGGCAACAATGATCACGCTATAGCTGGTCCATACTTGGCAAATACATCAGAAGCTCATGCAAAGACAGGGGCAAGCATGAAGGGAGGAATTCTTCTCAGAAGGATTACGACCGGCTTAGCCGCTCGGACGGTATTAGAACTTGGCACAAATACCGGCTTTTCCGGCTGTTACATCCTCTCATGCCCTCAAGTTGAGCAGCTTGTTACTATTGAGGGTTCAAAGGATTTATGCGAGATCGCGGATCGCAACCTCAGGCAATTTTCTGACAAATACAAACTAATGAACATGCTGTTCGATGATGCAATTGACACGCTATCTCACAATGACGACAAATTCGATTGTGTCTTCATTGATGGGCAGCATGAACGCGAGGCTACTTGGCATTACACGAAGAGGGTCATGCCATTGCTGAACAATGGCGGCTCAATTATCTTTGATGACATTTATTGGTCAGATGATATGAACCAGTGTTGGAAGGAAATATGTATGTCGTTAGACTTTTCAGTCACTGTAGACCTTCAATTAAAGGGGGTTGCAATCTTGCGCCTGGGCGAAGAAAGCAAGATGTTTTACGATATCTGTGAATATGTCGGTCGACCACGTATTTTTCGAAAGGGATGGTAGGCTAACAAATCGCTCCACCTGACACGATCCTCTAGCCAAGCGGCAATATTCCATGATACAATCAAACTCGTGCTGAAATTCATGCTACCAAAGGGCAATGAATCATGAATGGGGTTTTGAAAACAATTTCCGGTCAATTAATCCGCATCAAATGCCAGAAACATGCTCCTACCTCGTTCCCAGAATCTATCAAACGCTAATCCATTTGAAATACGCTGTTGAACTAAGCGCTCCTCGCAGAAAAAGAGCCAAGCACCCTCTAAAACGAATACAAATATAGGTGACAATACAACCTAAACCCATATTAGGAGGTAATGTCATGACCCGATTACGAGAACGCATGTCGACTGACATGCAGTTACGCGGTCTTGCCCCCAAGACCCA
>QQUD01000414.1 GCA_008501785.1 Chloroflexota bacterium | reverse complement strand
ATGTCATGGTTGTTTAGGTATTCTTCTGTGGCAGCAGCCAGACCGAAAACAGCCGTTCCATTAAATACCGCCACCTGTGCACCTTCTGTTGCCATCAATGCTGGCAGATTCTCGATGACTGGGGTAGGTACGATCGGCGGTGCAAACAGTGAGTCCCGTAATTCACGAATATTGTCTCGAATTGGAACTAATACCTGACGACCATCCGGTGTCGTTTCGTTGTAAACATAGTTGAAATCAATAACGGCCGTATGAATACTGTCGCGCGGAATATCTTGTACCAACAAAGCCAACTGTAACGCTTCATCTAATGCAAAATTCGTCCGCACATTATTTTGGAACGTTTGCCACAGAGCAGGCGATTGCGCAATCAGTTGTGGCAGCATATCTAGATTTAAAATTTGATCACGTACCGCCAAAATAACGGCTTGCTGACGACCGGCTCGATCCACATCACCACCAAAAGTAGCGCGGGTTCGTGCATATTTGAGTGCCATATCCCCATTCAAATGTTGGGCACCGGCATCAATATGAAACGGCTCATATCCATAACACCTGTCTGGATAATCAGGATCATCAATTTCTTCGGCAACATCTACGTCAATACCACCGATTAAATCAACTACTTCAATAAATGCATCAAAATTTACAGTAAAATAATATTGGACCGGAACACCAATCAGAGATTCAACAGTCTCCTTCGCTAGTTCTGGTCCTCCACCTGGTAACTCGTACAGTTCTCCATAATAAAATGCTTGATTGATGCGGTCTACACCCACATCTGGAATATCAACCCATAAATCGCGCGGTAATGAAAGCACCGCTGCCGAAAGACCGACCGGATCGATGGTCAAAAGCATCATGCTGTCGGTATGTGTTGGGCCATTTTCTTCACATCGTTGGTCAATACCTAACAGAAGAATGGTGACCCGCTCCCGCCCCGTCCACGGTTTGAGAGCATCCGTGGAAATGATAGGCAAACTATCTTCATTGCCCGTCACCGGGGGACTGTTAGTCGTAACAGGGGCATTAACCTGCGAAGGGCTGCCCGCTTCAAATTCTGGACTCGTTAATTCCCAGGCAGATGCCATGCCACGCGCTGTTTGAAAAAGCCAAATAGATGCGCCGATAACCACAGCAAGAGCCGTCGCTATGATGGCTATTAAAGCCCATAAGGGCAGGCGAACACGAGAGGGTTCACGGCGTTTGGATGTCATCGATTTCATCGTATAGTTACCTTAACTCCAAATTGCGGTAGGCATTATAGCATAAAATAAAAAGCTGGCAGGGGAGGTGCTGTTCCGCAAACTAAAATTGATAAACGATGTTCAAGTGGAACAGCTATTTGCTTTGACGCCCCATAGACCCTAATCTATAATGCCGCAATTGACTTATGACTAAAAAATTTGTTCCGATACTATTAATTGTGTTGCTTGCCTTTGTTTTGCGAGCTTATGCATTAACAGACATCCCTCCAGGTTTGACCCATGATGAAGCCAATCATGGCCGAGAGGCTTTGGATATTCTGGATGGGGTGTTGCTGTTTTATTTTCCGCTAAATTATGGCAGTGAGCCGTTGTATAGCTACACGGTTGCTGGCACGATGCTGCTATTTGGCAAGTCTCTCTTTTCGCTGCGGTTGGTGAATGTGGTATTTGGGGTAGCGGCAATTGGCGCTACCTATTTGTGGGCTGTACGTGCGTTTGACCGGCGTATGGGATTGTTAACGGCCGTTCTCTTCACCCTTTCTTTCTGGCCACTCGCTAGCAGCCGTCAAGCACTGCGGGCCGGGATGCTTCCGTTCTTTATGGTAGGTGCAGTGTGGTATTTTTGGCAGCTCATCGAAAAACAAAACAAACTTGAAAAGCAAAAAATCAAGTGGGGTGTGGTGATTGGATTTGGCGTTTGTGTTGCCATCACACTTCATATCTACCTGGCGGCGCGAGTTGTGTGGCTGCTGTTTCCCCTCTTCCTTATCTACTTGTCGATTGTCCATCGCGATAAATTGCGTCAGGCTTGGCTGCCGACGCTGATTGGACTGCTGCTGGCTGGTGTGTTAGTGATGCCGATGTTCATCTATTTGCAGCGGTATCCCTACGCGCTGACTCGGCTTGATATGTTAGATGGGCCATTACAGCAGCTAACATCTGGAAATTTCAAACCAATCTTCAACAACATGTCCGGCGCTTTGTTGGCATTTGTCTGGCCGGGATATGGGGACAAGTTCTTAGCGTACAATATTCCAGGACGCCCTGTTTTTGATGGAATAACGGCCGTTTTCTTCATCATTGGCCTATTTGTGGCAGCGTGGCGGTGGAAACGGCCGTCATACGCCATGCTGCTGCTCTGGTTTTTCGTGGGCATTGCTCCCTCGCTCATTACCGGAGCCACTGCCAACACCACCCGCAACCTGGCGGCACTGCCAGTCGTGCATATGATTCCAGTCGTCGGCTTTTTGACCGTGATAACCCGGCTGCAAAAACGACTGAATAAACCTGATCAGCGCATGTGGATGGGAGCCGCTGCCCTTTGGCTGACAATAGCTGCTGGCATCACGCTTAATGATTATTTTGTACAGTGGACAACAAGACCCGATGTACGTGATGCCTATCAACATACATTGTTTGCAGAAGTAGACTATTTACAAACAAATCAAACCACTGGTCCACTCATCATGTCATCAGTCTATCCAGGTCCAGCCCACGACCCTTC
>QQUD01000325.1 GCA_008501785.1 Chloroflexota bacterium | reverse complement strand
TCTCAATGGACTATTGTACAGAAACCGGAAAATTTTACTGGGACAGGATTGGTTACTACTTGGCAAAACCTGGTGCAATTAGGATTAATTTCTCCAGCAGAGTCGCACCTGGTTGTCAGGGTGCTGGTGACGTTGTTTGGTCAGTTAATGCTGCGACGTCACTGGCCTGAAGCCATCAACACGCTTTGGCTCGCTTTCCGTCGGTCAATTACATCACCCAGAACGATTGTGCATTGGTGGGTTTTTATGAAAACGGCCGTTTCCTACCTCATCCAATCCAACCGCGACAGCGAAACTATTGCCAATGGCTTAGACCTTGCTACTGTCAACAACAAGGAGACACGTTCATAAATATGGCTAATACAGAAAAAACATCGCTGCTGCTGTCACGGACCGATATTTCGGTATTGCTGCACAGTGCCTGGTGGGCAATTGGCGTTTCATGGCGCACAAACAGGCGAATTATGTTTGGTGTCGGTGTGCTGACGGTGTTGCTCAGTCTTGTGCCAGCAGCGCTTGCTTTGGCAGTCCGTGGTTTGGTTAATGCAGTTGCGGCCGTTATCGATACCTCTGTGCAAGATTCTGAGGGAATCATTTTGTGGTTGGGGATCGGTTTAGGTATCTCATTGGTAGAAACGGTGGGCAACTATACCTACGATTATTTATTCCAGCGTTTGCATGACGATTTGAATGTGAGCATAACGACCAATATTTTGGAACATGCGGGACGGCTAGATGTGGCTCAATTTGAGGACCCCAAGTTTCGAGATGTGATGGAGCGGGCACGACAAGGAGCTGCCAGCCGATTTTCTGTTTTTGTGGCTAAAACACTTCGTGTTTTTACCAACGTTGTGCAAATGATCTCGCTGACGATTATTTTGGCAGCGATTGAACCATTAGTGGCCGTTGTGTTGGTGATTGTGGCCATTCCTTATTTGTTTATGCAGTGGAGACTGGCCAAATCGCGGTATGAGATGAATTTCCGCCGTGTGACTAAGCAGCGTTGGAATGGGTATTTTGTGAACAGCCTGACCAATCATCTATGGGTGCCTGAAATTAAACTGTTAGATTTAGCGCCGCTGCTGACGCGCAAATATCGGGCGTTGATGGAGGAGTTTCGAGATCAGAATAAGCAGATATACGGCCGTATCTTTTCCGGCAGCGCATTTTTTGCCAGCCTATCGAGCATCGCATTTTATGGTACGTTTTTGCGTGTTGCCTTGCGTGTGGTGGCTGGTGGTGTGACGATTGGTGATGTGGCTGTCTACGGCGGGGCGATGGGCAGACTTCGTTTCTCGCTAGAACAGGCGATTAAAAACATAACAGATGCCTTGGAAAACACGCTGCACATCTCAAATTTGCAAACATTTTTGGCAATTGAACCGGCGATTGGCAATAAAAATGGCTCAATTGTGCCTGAGCACAATCGGGGCGAACTCACGATTAATGATGTGAATTTTAGCTATCCAGGCACAGACGAACCTGTTTTAAAAGATATTTCGCTGCATATCAAACCGGGTGAAACGGTGGCGTTGGTTGGGCAAAATGGGGCTGGCAAAACGACGCTAGTGAAGCTGATTGCCCGCCTGTATGATCCTGATAACGGCGCGATTTTATTTGATGGTGTTGATGCTCAGAATATTCCAGAAACTGTGCTGCGGAATCGGGTCTCGTTTGTGTTTCAGCAATTCGGGCGTTACGAAGCGACTGCTGCTGAAAACATCGCCTATGGCAACTGGCGCGAGCTGCTAGACAACCCTGAACAAATTGAGCAAGTGGCTAAATTGGCGAAAGTAGATGAGTTAATTGAGAAGATGCCGAAGCGATACGATACTTTTTTGGGGCGGGCGTTTGGCGAATACAATCTTTCGGGAGGGCAGTGGCAGCGCATTGCGGTGGCACGCGCCTTTGCTCGCAATGCCTCTCTGCTTATTTTGGATGAACCGACTTCGAATATGGATGCCAAGTCTGAGTATCGTTTGTTTACGCGCTTTCGAGAGCTGGCACAGGGCCGAACCACGATTTTGATTTCACATCGCTTTTCGACGGTGAGTATTGCGGACAGGATTTTGGTGATGGAAAACGGCCGTATTACCGAACAAGGAACCCATCATGAGCTAATTGCCCTGGATGGACATTACGCAAATTTATATCATTTGCATCAGCAGCAGATGAATTTGGCAAAGAAATAAACCAATATGAGACACAGATTGATTGCATGCTTGCGCAAAGCGAATAGATTGCTAGAAAGTCAATTCATGTGGCTGCGATTTGGCAAAAAAAAGATTGCTTTGTTTCATATAGGACGCAGTGGCAGTACCGTTCTGGGGGACTTGTTGCACCAACATCCAGAAGTCCATTGGGATGGGGAAGTGTTTGAAGAGTTATTTCGCTCGTTGAATATTTCGTCTGTGACATCCAATTACCATGAACTCCCGTCCGACCCGATGCAGCCGGTTCATGAGCGAATGAAGAACGCAAGCAGCAACTATTATGGGTTTGAGACAAAGTTTTTTCATTTGAAATTGCTGAACATAAACCTCGAAAACTATGTGCAACGCCTTTCAGATATGGGTTTTCGACATTTTATTGTGCTTGAGCGCCGCAACTATTTGAGAAAAATTGTTTCTAGTCTGGTAGCCCATGAGGTAAAACAATATCATCTGCAAGATTTGTCCAAAGTTAAGCTGCATCAAGTGCATTTGGATGTGAATCAGATTCGCATAGACCGGGACGAAAAACCATTGCAATCATTTTTGCGAACGTATGAAAATAACTTCCAGACGCTAAACCGCATTTTAGAATCGAAACAGGCGCTGCACCTTACTTACGAAGAAGATATTTTGCTCGATCCACAGTTAGGTTATCGGCGCGTTTGTGATTTTTTGAATATCGAACACAAGGAAGCTCAAATCAATTTTGTACGAACAAATCCGTTTAAACTGAGTACACTGATTACGAATTTTGCTGATGTGGAACATGCATTGCGTGGAACACCATTCGAGTGGATGCTGACTGATTGAGAGCGTTTATGCTGCAACAAATCAAGCAATCTAACAATATAATTTTATGGTTTGCAGCCGCTGTTGTTGTATTTTTTGCGCTTGGTGTTGCAATTTTTTCTGCGCCAACACACGACTATGAATTGTACTTGCGAAGTTGGGAAGTAACTATTCAGGGTCAGAATCCCTGGTCAGTAGTCACAACAAATGCATATGGCCCCATCCATAGCGCATTGGCACTTCTCTATAGCATTCATTTCAATTTACCCAGGATGTTATTCGTCGTTTTGTGGCTTGTTTGTTCATTTGGCATCAGTCTGCTTGTCCATCAAAATCAGGCAATCTCACAAGAATGGAAATACGTCTTCTACCTGATATTGTTTTTAAATCCGTTATTTTGGGTATTTATTGTCAGGTTTGGCACAAATGATATGTTGATGGCATTTTTTGTGCTGGCATCAATAGTTTTATTCATTAAGCAGAGGGATATTCCTGCCGGGGCTTTTATGGCACTGGCAATTGGTTTGAAGTTTATTCCCATCATCATGGTGCCGTTTTTAATTTATTCAAGAAAGCGTATCCGATGGCGCTTTGCTTTTTCAGTACTAATCTCGCTCATTATCATATTTGGTGTTGGCTATTTTTTGTGGGGAAGCAACATGCGGCTTCCATTCCAATGGGCTGCGGAGCGGCACTCAAAAATTTTATCGATTTATCGATTTTTGCGCGGGGAGTTTTCACCGCTTCGTATTGTGGTTGAAAATCCAAATCTTGATGGGTTGAGTGTTTATTTGAGTATTACGGCCGTTTCCATCTTCTTCCTCATCCACGTCATGTACAGATTTGACAGCTTTGTATCATCAATCATTTCGCTTGGCTTGTTACTCATGTTTTACAAGGTTGGGCATCACCAATTTTACATAACATTGATATTGTTGATAATGTTGTGGATTGGTTTGGAATATGAACATATTGCGAGCGCCAACGCGACACTCACACCTTTTTTCATTTTCACCATTTGGATAGCATTTGTTTCCTTTTTGTATATCTTGACAGATGGATATGAAGGAACGAATTTTCGGGAAATATTGGGACTGCCGACATTTGGCTTCATCGGTTGGATGTTATGGCGCATTATTCAGTGTGCCTGGAAGCAGTCCATAGTGCGCTTTTAAAACCCGTAGGTTAAGACGCTGTCTTGACCGGATGGACAAAACACTGTTTTGTCCTACGATTTACTGAGGAGGCATCATGAACGTGGCACACCACCACCCATGAAAACCGTAGTGCGATTTGGTAAATCGCATATCGAATTAACAATTCGATTTACACAGGAGACATCATGAACGTGGCACACCACTACCCATGAAAACCGTAGTGCGATTTGGTAAATCGCATATCGAATTAACAATTCGATTTACACAGGAGTAACTTTGATTTTAGTAACAGGACATCAACGTTCAGGAACGACACTTTTAGGAAAGCTGTTTTTTAGCCATCCTGAAATGGCTGTTACCCATGAGTTTAGTAATTTGATGTTTTTGAACCAACCGCTAACCAACTACATGCGCGCAATGTTGGCGTATACAAATTCTGTGAAAGCACAGTTTGGATTTTTGCCACAAATTGAAAATCCACGCCATATTCGATGGCAAAATATGCTGTTTACTTTGCGTTATCTGTATCATGTGATGCGGGTCACGCGTGGGGTTGTGGATTTTTCGGTTATTGAACGGGCGCTGCATCGCACGTTTCCCAATAAAACGATTGTGGGCGACAAACTGCCGCAATATTCAAAACAACTGCATCGATTTGCTGGGAATGATCACGTGACCTGTGTTGTTATTTACCGAGATTGCCGGGATGTGGCCAGCTCTTTTTTGATTAAAACGCAAACCGATTGGGCAGATCAACCCTGGGTCAAAAAGTGGGATTCAACTGGCAAAATTGCCCAACGTTGGGTCGAGCGCATTGAACACATGGAGAAATGGGCGGATCAAGTTTTTCTGATTCGCTACGAAACATTGGTGACAGAGCCTGAGCAAGTGCTGCCCCAGTTGGCGGCGAAGCTGAACGTCGATTCGGGTGGATTTGATGTCAATATGGTAGACCCTGGGAGTATTGGGAATTATCGTAAGAAGTTAACGGATCGCGAGGTAGCAGATATTATGGCAGTTGCCGGTCCGACAATGGCGCGATTGGGGTATGTGTAAATGAAACGGCCGTTTTTCTCCGTCATCATTCCCACATGGAACCGCCCCCAATCATTGCGTGCCTGCTTAGAAAGCTTTGTAGACCTTGACTATCCATCCGATCGGTGGGAGCTGATTGTAGTGAATGATGGGGGCGAGGATTCGTTTACGGCCGTTTCCGAGCAATTAAAACAAAACCTGCCACTTCAACTCATAACCGTTGCCCATGGTGGCCCCGCAGCGGCCCGAAATGCCGGTGCCAGCAGGGCTCAGGGCGAATTGATTGCCTTTACAGATGATGATTGCCGTGTTTTTCCAGATTGGCTGAACCAATTTGCACAGGGATTTGCCGATCCACGTTGGGATGCATTGGGTGGGCAGACGGTGACGCCTTTTGAGCAAAATGCAGGTGAAAAGGCATGGCAGCACCTGACCGATTTTTTATATGAATTTATGCAAGACGAAACAGGTAATTCCCTCCTCTTAATCTCAAATAATGCGGCCTATCGTCGTGCGACATTTGAAGCGTTAGGTGGATTTGATCAAACCTTCCCGTTAGCGGCGGCTGAAGATATGGAATTAAGCTATCGCTTGTTACATTATCGATTTCGGCAGCGATTTTTCTCAGAGGCAAAGGTTTGGCATTATCATCATTTGAGTGCGTGGGGGCATATTTTGCAGCAGTTTCGCTATGGTCGCGGTGGTTACTATTTTAGCGAAACGCAAAAACAGCAGCCGCCAAGTGAATTACGTTCACTGTATGCACAAGAATGGTTTTATCCATCATTGTGGCAATCGCTGCGTCGCAAACGATTGCCGCTCACCGTGAGAGCGCTTGTTTATTTGGCGCAGCAAGCGTACCGAATTGGGATGCGTTATGAAACATTTTTGACGCAAATTCGACAAACCAAGGTGGCATAATGGATAGAAAACGGCCGTATTTTTCCATCATCATCCCTACGTACAACCGTCCCCAGCAGCTAGAGCGCTGCTTAAAATCTTTGGCACAGTTGACGTATCCACGAGATCGGTTTGAAGTGATTGTGGTGAATGATGGGGGAGAACGGCCGTTACCTAACGAGATTGAAAAAATTTCTGCAAACGTCAATTTGCAAATCATCACCCAACCAAACCAAGGTCCAGCAACGGCACGCAATACCGGAGCCTCCGCCGCAAAAGGTGCGCTGCTGGCATTTACAGATGATGATTGCTCACCGGCTCCTGATTGGTTAGATTGTTTGGCAGCGGGGGTGGGGGAGGAAACGGCCGTTGCTGTTGGCGGTCGAACCATCAATGCTTTTCCTGAAAATGCCTTTTCCACAGCCAGCCAATTGTTGATTGCTTATTTGTATGCTTACTACAATCAAAACAGTGGTACATTTTTTACGTCAAATAATTTGGCCGTTCCCAAAAAGCTATTTCTCGAAGTAGGGGGCTTTGATACAAATATGCCATTGGCGGCGGGTGAAGATCGTGAGTTTTGTGATCGATGGCGACACTTAGGATTTTCTTTGCGATTCATACCTGATGCAATTGTAAGGCATTGGCATTGGTTAACGGCCGTTTCTTTTTGGCGGCAGCATTTTAATTATGGACGCGGCGCTTGGCAATACCATCAAATCCGGGCAAAACGTCAGCAGATGTCGCTAAAAGTTGAGCCTTTTTCATTTTATTTAAACTTGATACGGTTCCCATTTTCACAACAACGATTTTTACCTGCTGTGATACATGCGAAATTGTTGGGGATGGCGCAGGTTGCTAATGCGGCGGGGTTTTTCTGGGAGCGGGGAAAGAACGGCCGTTAATCTTCACAATTTTTTCTCATATAAAAATTGGAAAAATCAGATATAATATACAGAACGTTTGTTCTGTATATGGAATTAATCTGTCATGACCAATTTACCGATTGATGAGTTTTTGGCTGTAGCTGCCCAAGACACCTACCCTCAAAAAGATGAAATACTGCCGGAAATGGTTGTCCACAACGATCCGGTCGTGATTGATCACGGCAATCAAACCGCCATGCCAATGCATCCATTTGTGATATTGGGACCCGTTTTAGTCATCATTCTGTTTTTGATTGGAATCATCTTGAATCGCAGTATATTTGATGTTGCTCAGGAAAGTCGGGTGGAAACGGCCGTTCCACAATCGACGGTTGTTGCTAATGTGGAAGCGGTGGTGAGGGAAACGGCCGTTCCTCTTCCAAAATTCCCATCAAGCCAAAACAAAATCATTGCTCCGTACAACGAATATGTTTTGACCCAAGGTCCACATGGGTCTACGTATGGTCACATGGCAATTGACATTGCTGCCGGAAACGGTGCAACGATACTGTCTCCAATTGATGGTCTGGTAACAGAATTATATGTTGATGAATATGCCAATACCGTTTTAGTCATCGAAAACGACAAATATCAAATCTTAATGATGCACGGCAATTACTCTGTAAATAAAGGAGATGAGATTAAGCTAGGTCAATCAGTTGGAACAGAAAGCAATAACGGCTTTACCAAAGACATGTATGGCAATCTTTGTTACCAGCGAGATTGTGGCTACCATACCCACCTTAACATTTATGACAAAATTCAAGGCACAAACGTAAATCCCCTTGAATTACTTGGCATAAATTAATCATTCACCAATTCACCAATTACTTATTTTCTTCTCTACTTTCCAACAAAAAAAGAGATTGAGTATTATCCCAATCTCTCTTTTGATATGGTTAATTTATTTTAGGAGCTAGAACAATCCCCAATCTCCACCAGCGCCTTCTTCCATCATTGACGGATCCCACAATTCAGTGCCAATTTGTACTTCGACACCACCATCGAGCAATTGAGCGGCAACGACGCGAACTTGCTCAATAATTTGTGGTCCGTAAGGGCAGAATGGGGTGGTTAGAATCATGGTAATGGCAGCTGTGTCATTTTCATCATTGACTTCGATATTGCGAATGAGTCCAAGTTCAACCACATTCAGCCCAATTTCCGGATCAATAACACTGCGTAACGATTCAAGCACTTCTTCTTCTTTACTAGCAATCATTGTTATTTCCTTTTCGGTTAATTTGACCCGTTGACACCAACTGGGGTCACGACAAATTGACAGCAATCATCCCCATTTAACATGCAACTTTTTTGTTTGACAGGTAGTTCCAATACAGAAATCATTAACTCCCTATCCAAACCACATACTTCAGCATGTGTTTGGCCCATTGCCAGATAAGGACAACTATATTCATTTAAATTATAACCAGAATCTGTTTTTTCCCATTCTGCCAGAAACCCTTCTTGAGATAGCAGCTGAATCAAGTAATCTAGCTTTTTCTCAAAGGGCAATTTTTCAAATTCTGAGCGATGTTCTTCTACAATCTTATTCACAACGCCAGAAAACAATTTAGAAATCATTTCTGGGGGGAGTTGTTCTTTAATTTCATCTAAAAGACGATTGGTTAAACTGTAATATTTTTTGGGGAACAGCTCATTTCCTTTTTCGCTGAGGCTGTAAACGTAATACGGCCGTCCCACTTTGCGCCGTATGCTTCTCACCTCAACCAGCCCATCGGCTTGTAATCCATTTAAATGATGACGGACAGTAACCGGGGAAATGCTGGCCGCGACTGCCAGTTCTTCAACCTTTGCTTCATGCGTAGTCTTAAGCGTATATAAGATTGTTTCCCGCGTGCTCTGTTTTTCTTTGCTTGTTACAGAATTCACGATAAAATCCCTTTCTGCGGAGTGGATGAATAACGTTGACCATCTCTCCTGTTAGAGATGTTGCCAAACTAATTAATATTTAACCGCAAAATACCCAATAAATTATAACAACCTCAGTCAATAAAGTCAATTTATGCTATTTTTATCATAAATATCATAAATATTGACGTTCCTATGTCGCTGTGCTATAATCTCCCACAGATTTTGAGCCTTTCACGTTGACATGTTACGAATTAAATACATGTGATTTTAACAAGCACAGAAAGGGGCAGTGAAGGGGAATCCCAAACTATATCAGCTCATCCTGTGTTTTGCATCATTAAGGAGAGTTTTAACAGCATGACGTCTGCATTAGAAATTAAAAATTTACACGCAAGTGTTGCCGATCAACAAATTCTGAAAGGAATTGATCTCCTCATTAAACCCGGTGAAACCCATGCATTGATGGGGCCAAATGGTTCTGGTAAAAGTACGCTTGCTTATACATTGGCCGGTCATCCGGCTTATGAACCAACTGCTGGCCAAGTTGTTTTTGATGGTCAAGATTTGATGGAACTTGAAGCAGATGAACGATCTCGCGCTGGTTTGTTCCTCGCGTTCCAATATCCTGCCGCAGTTCCCGGTGTAACCCTGGCAAAATTCTTGCGCCAAACTATTAACTCCCGTCGCCAAGCTGTAGACCCCGAAGATAAGGGGATTTCAATTCCTGCATTTCGTCGTTTGTTGAAAACGAAGATGGACATGCTGGGCATTGACCACAAATTTGCAGGCCGTTACTTGAACGAAGGGTTCTCAGGTGGTGAGAAAAAGCGGGTTGAGATCTTACAAATGGCTGTGGTTGAACCAAAAATTGCCATTATGGATGAGACTGATTCGGGACTCGACATCGATGCACTGCGAATTGTGTCGGAAGGTGCGAATCGCCTGCGCGAAGAGTTTAATATGGGTACATTGATAATTACTCATTACCAACGTATTTTGAATTATGTTAAGCCAGACCAGGTGCATATTATGCTAAACGGCCGTATTGTCGAAAGCGGCAGCGCTGACCTGGCTCTTAAACTCGAAGAACGTGGTTATGACTGGATCCGTGAAAAGCACGGCGTCTTAAAGGAGGCCTAGTATGGCAACAAATGAAATCGTGGAACGCGAACTCAGTGAAGAAGAAGTAGTCGCGCAAGTTAACCAGGATTATGCAACCAAATATGGCTTCGCTGATGCTGAAGAGTATGTGTTTAAGGCGGAAAAGGGCTTAACAGAGGAAATCGTTCGGGCTATCTCGGCGATGAAGAATGAACCGGAGTGGATGTTAGAGTTTCGGTTGAAAGGGTATGCGCATTATTTGAAACGGCCGATGCCCGAATGGGGACCAGACCTCAAACAAATCGACTTCGATGACATTTATTACTATATCAAGCCCACCAACCAGTCCGAAGATTCCTGGGATGATGTGCCTGAATATATCAAAGACACCTTCAATAAATTAGGAATCCCCGAAGCAGAGCAGAAATTCCTCTCTGGTGTTGGCGCACAATACGAATCAGAAATGATTTATCACAACATCAAGAAAGAGTTGGAAGATCAGGGCGTTATTTTCCTGGGCATGGACGATGGCGTGCAGCAGTATCCTGAACTGGTCAAAGAATATTTCAATACGATTATCCCCTACACCGATAACAAGTTTTCGGCTTTAAATACGGCCGTTTGGTCGGGTGGCAGCTTCATCTACGTGCCGCCAGGCGTGAATGTAGAAATGCCGCTGCAAGCCTACTTCCGCATCAACGCCGAAAACATGGGCCAATTCGAGCGTACCCTTATCATCGTCGATGAAGGCGCACACGTCCATTACGTCGAAGGCTGCACCGCCCCCATCTATACCTCCGATTCCTTCCACTCCGGTTTGATTGAACTCTCCGTCAAACAAGGTCCTAGCGGCCGCTACAGCACCATCCAGAGCTGGTCAACCAA
>QQUD01000436.1 GCA_008501785.1 Chloroflexota bacterium | reverse complement strand
TTGGTACGGGCTAAAACGTTAGCCGCTTTTGCCAATCAGTTGGAAATCGGCCGTTATCTACGCCTTGGATATGGTGAAGCAGGCAATGGTGGGCGCAAACGCATCCCTCTACTTTGCGCCGCGTTTGAAGCCGTGATTGGGGCTGTTTATCTGGACCAGGGTCTTGACAAAGTGAAACCGCTGGTAGAGAAACTGGTTGCGCCCGCCTTGGAAGAAATTATGGCAGACTCGCTGCATAAAGATGCAAAAAGCGAGTTTCAGGTGTGGGCACAAGCGCGTTTTAACATCACCCCTCGTTATGTTGTGGTTGACAGCTCCGGACCCGATCATGCTAAAATTTTCACGCTTGAAGCGATGGTGGGTGATAAAAGTTGGGGGAAAGGAAACGGCCGTTCTAAACAGCACGCCGCCCAAGCCGCCGCTACAGTCGCCTTACAAAACGCACTAGATTATGACGATTCTGAAGGTATTGACTTGTGACGCGATTACTCATCACTGGCGGCAGCAGCTATCTTGGGCAACATCTGGTTCCCCTCGCGCTCAAACAGTTTGACACGACGTATACCTATTTCCAAAATGACCCATTGCAATTATCACAAGGGGTGAAGTTGGATTTACGGGATGAAACGGCCGTTTTCCACCTCGTCCAACAAACCCAACCCGACATCATTCTTCATTTGGCTGGCTCAAACCGTGGATCAGATATGGAAAATGTAATTCGTCTAGGCACCCAGGCGATTGTCACAGCAGCGTCACACCAACAAAGTCGGCTCATCCATCTTTCCACCGACAGTATATTCAAAGGAGATGCGGCTCCCTACAACGAAGACGCTGCTCCCAGTCCAGTCAATGCGTATGGCTTTGCCAAAGCGGATGCGGAAACGATGGCGCAACAATATGCCAACCACGTCATTGTACGTACCTCGCTCATTTATGGTTTGCACAAAATGGATTGGGGAACGAACTGGATGTCTCAAGCATTAGCCGATGGCAAACCAGTTACGTTGTTCAACAATCAAATGCGTAACCCTGTTTGGGTTGACAGCTTATGCCTTGCCTGTCTGGAATTGTGTTCACATTCTTTTACTGGCATAATTAATGTAGCAGGACAACAAGTAATGACTCGCGCTCAGTTTGCGTTGAAAATGCTGGATTGGTGGCAAGTTCAACCACGCGACACGCTGACCATTGCGCCTTCACAAGGCAATCAATGGCCCTTAGATTGTGAATTAGATTTGGAGTTGGCAACGGCCGTTTTAAACACCTCTCTCCCGGGTGTCGATCAAACCTTGAAAAATGCAGCTTCCTCTGCAACGCTCACTTAAAACACAATATTATTTGATTATTGCCTGTTTTTTATAATAAAGTTTAGTTTATTAACTAAATTCAAAAATTTGGCTCTTGACTTTTATTCTTTGATTATGCTAGACTGCCCCCTTGAAGGAAGAGGTAAGCGTCGGGTGAGAGTCAACACGCCCTACAACCTTATTACGATACTTGGAGAAAAGGAAACTATTGTAGGATGAGCGATCTGAGAAATCCATTTAGTGAAATGGATGTTGTCAGCACACTGCTGAACGACGGTAGCGAACAGGGATACCTGACATACGACCAAATATTGGCAATGCTACCTGATGTAGAAGACAACTTACCATTACTAGAAGTAATATTAGAGGAAGCCCAAGCAGCTGGTGTTCCCATATACGAAAACGAAGACGAAGTCGAAGCCCTGAATAGTGATACGAAGGGTGAAAATGGCATCGTTTCTTTGAATGCCAAGAACTTATTAGAAAAGCAACCTGGGCATTCCGCACCCCTATTTGATTTAACCAATGTACCAATTGACGACTCTGTCGGTCTCTATTTCCGTGAAATGGGGCAACAGGGGCTTTTGTCTGCTGAAGAAGAAGTGCAACTAGCGAAAGAGATTGAAGCTGGACGTGCTGTTGAAATTCAGATGGACGAAACGACCGAAGTCATTTCAGACGACGATTTAGACAAACTTGTCAATGTAAGAGAAATCGGCGATGCCGCACGCGCTCATTTGATTCGTGCAAATACGCGCCTGGTTGTTAGCATTGCCAAGAAATATCGCGGTCGTGGACTGCAATTCTTGGACCTGATTCAAGAAGGGAATGTTGGTTTGATGAAGGCTGTTGAAAAATATGATTATCGTCGTGGTAATCGTTTCAGCACCTATGCCACCTGGTGGATTCGTCAGGCTGTCACGCGTGCATTGGCTAATCATGGCCGCACGATTCGGATTCCCGCGCATTTGGGTGGCCGCATTAGCAAGCTGTATCAAGTTGCGCAAGAGTTGGAACAGGAATACGGCCGTCAGCCAACTGCTGAAGAAATTGCTGAAAACATGGACTTGCCCGCAGATCGGGTACGTTGGATGCTGCGCACCAGCCGCCAACCTGTTCATTTGGAACGACCTGTTGGTGATGAGTCTGATGCTGAATTGGGCGACTTCATTGAAGATGTGGAAGCACCACCGCCAGCAGAATCGGTTGCCAATAAAATGCTGACCGAAGAGCTTGGCGAAATTTTAGACCAACTGACACCTCGTGAAGCCCGTATTTTGCGCCTGCGTTATGGTTTGCAAGATGGCGAATCTCGCACCTTGAAAGAGGTTGGCGAAATGTTTGGTCTGTCTCGTGAACGCATTCGCCAGTTGGAAAAAGAAGCGCTGCGCAAGCTGCGTCATCCCAACT
>QQUD01000838.1 GCA_008501785.1 Chloroflexota bacterium | reverse complement strand
CCCAATCCAGCATTAACTGCTGCTTTCTACCTAGCTCAAAAAATGATTGGAGCGTAGTTGCACCTTGGGCCATTTGCAGCAATGGTCTCTCCCATTCGTCAGGATGGCTTGCCAAACTCATAATTCCTCCACCTGTTTTCTGATGGCTACTGGCAGGCAAGCAGAATTAAGCAACAAGAATGATTGCCTGATCCAATAAGCTATCGGTTTAAATCAACAACGGTTCCTACAACCAGATACGAAACAGCAGAGGTTTTGTACTTGTCCAAATTTTGCACTTATTATTTTCTAATATTTTCCAGTATTTTTATATTTATTTTAATATTTCCACCATGGCCTTAATCTATCAATTGGTTTGAAAGGTACAAAAAAAGCTGCCTTTGCAGGCAGCTTTTTTCGCTTTCGCGCTATTTTTCTAAATGAAACGACAGGGATTTTCTAAAACCAGCGCCCCCTGGCCATACGCTGTTCTTTCCACACATCTGCTTCATTGTGATAGCCAGCTTTTTCCCAAAAACCGAGCTGATCATCGGCCCGAAATTCTAGGCCGCGCAGCCATTTGCCACCTTTCCACAAATAAACGGTCTTCTCTTCACTGCGATCTGGGAAAGAGCCAGTCACGCCACGCAAAGGCCAACCATGATCCAGCGAAATCGGCTCGCCGTTAAAATGGGTTGCCAGCAAAAAGTTGTCGGCCATCACCATTTCAATCGGCGTGTTGGTGGTGTAACCATATTCACAATGTTGAATTACGTATTTTGCGGCTGGTTTGGGCGTAATGATGCCCTCGTCCACCAGCGTTTTCAACGAAACGCCTTCCCATTCCGTATCAAACTTGGACCACCGGGTGACGCAGTGTAAATCGAGCGTGATTTTTGTTCTGGGTAATTTGTTAAATTGTTCCCAATTCCATACCTTTTCTTCTTCGACTTCACCAAAAATCTTTAAATCCCAGGTTGCCAAGTCTGTGGTTGGTGTGGGACCATAATGCAAAACCGGGAATTTTTGCGTGAGAGATTGTCCAGCAGGAAGCCGGTTCATTTCACGTACTTTATCTTCTTCTTCGCGACGTCCGAATACGTTTTTGAGCATGAGGTTTCTCCTAAATAAGCTGTAAGCTTATAAAAGCAAGTCAGCAAGTCAGCTAGTCAGTCAGCTAAAAAGCTGAAATGCTCATCGTCGTTTACGTAGGGTTTTTCAGTACCAATTATATGCACAATATCTTGTGTTGGCCTTACACGGCCGTTAACACTCTGTTAGAATTACACGACCTGTTACACAACGAGGAATTTTATGGCAGTAAATCAATTGAGTTTTTTGCGGGAACGGCCGTATATTGCCGTCTCACTTACCCATTTCTTTGTCGATGTTTCAAATAGTGGTCGTAATCTGTTAGTCGCCTTTTTAGCAATTAGCCTGGGCTTGACCAACGCACAAGTTGGCATTGCGCTGCTTTTGTACAACGTAGGCAATGCCTTGTCACAGCCGCTCTTTGGCTGGCTGGCAGACCGCATTGGCGCACGATTGTTGGTCGTTGGCGGCATGGGCTGGATGATTGGATTCTACGTAGTCGCTTCACTTGCGGGAGAATGGGTTGCGCTGATTGCGTTGACGATTGCCAGTTTAGGATCAGGCGCGTTTCACCCTACGGGAACGATGGTTGCCAGCGAAACAAGTGAAACAAACAAGAATCGGGCAACGGCCGTTTTCTTCATGGCAGGCCAGCTTGGGTTGTTTATGGGACCGGTATTGACGGGGGTTTTGTTAGAGCAGTTTGGGCGACCGGGGTATATTGTGCTGCCTGCGCTGTCGGTGGTTGCTTTTGTAAGTGGGTGGCAGTGGATTAAGAGGGGGAACAATCAACAGGCAACGGGCAACAGTCAACGGGCAACGGAAGAAACGGCTCTAGCTGCGAGAGTTTATGAGCGACCAGAGAAGTTTTGGCAGAAGGTTGGATTGTTGGTTGTTTTGATTTTGAGCAGTTATACAACTGGAATTACAGCGATTACGTTTGCACCAAAGCTGTTTGCGGAGATGAATTATGAACCAGCTTATGTGGGGATTTTGTCGGGGCTGTTAACAATGGGATCGGCGATTGGGGGTGTTGTTGGTGGTGGACTGGCGGACAAAATTAAAGGGAAATACGTGATTTCGCTTGCGATGCTGGGAGCAGTAATGCCGCTTTATTGGTACATCCCGATGTCAGGCGGCATACAGGCTGGGTTGCTGCTCATCGCTGGCTTTTTTTCAGGAATGCCGCACACCATTTTAGTGTTGACCGTGCAATCGCTTTTTCCTGGACGTCGGGCATTGGCATCAGGGTTGGCGCTGGGATTTATGTTTTTTAGTGGGTCAGTGGGCAGCTACTTTGTGGGTTTGATTGCAGATGAGGTGGGTTTGGCGGTGGCTTTGCAGGGAACGGCCGTTTTGCCTCTCATCGCCGCGCTTGCCAGCTTTCTACTGCCGGATGAAAAGAGCGAATAAGTGGGGAAAACGGCCGTTTCCCAACAATTAAAAGATCACTTCTCGAGCTTGACCAAGCCATTTTTTATTTTGCGACAAGATGCCCTTACTTTTTGCCGAAAAATACACATTTCTTTATACTGGGTCTAATTCTCGTTTTTGTCAGATTTGAGAGGTTTAAACCGACATATGTTCCGCATAATACCCGAAATTTCACAAACTGCCGAACAAAATTCGTCTTTTTATCTGCATAAGGCG
>QQUD01000848.1 GCA_008501785.1 Chloroflexota bacterium | reverse complement strand
ACAAACAGGCCGTAGCCGCGTGTGCTCACGTAAAACGGCGCGCGTTTGTACGTGGCGGGGGAGGCGTTGCTGAACCCTTCTTGGATCCACAGGTTTTGGTTGGTTTCGCGTTTGTCTAAACGGCCGTAACTCTCCCCAAAGCCATAAATGTGTTCATCATGCCCCAGACCAAACGAAGCAAACGATATTTTTTTGTCGCCATGCTCGACATGGCCGAACGGGTAAGCGTAACGGTGCAGGAAAATCCAGCGCTGCTGTGGCGGGTTCCACTGCTCTTCGATGGGTGGACGCATCAGCCCTTCAATGTCGATGGGCAGCGTGTGCCAGATGGGTTTGCCGTTCAGGTCGGTCAATTTAAGCTGCCAGGGATCGCGCTTGATGGTAAGGCGGAGAACGGCTGTCCCCCCAACTCCTGTTGGCATGACCACCACCTCGTCTTCATTTTCAGACACATTCAGGCGGACAGGCTGATCAAATGTACCGACAACCATTGGCGTGTTGTGTTCAGGTACTGATTCGCCAGGGAAGTAGCGCAGGCGCATGATCGTTTCAGTGCAAAAGTCGATTTGAATGGTGACAGGTGTTCCTGAAGTTGGTGGTTTCCAGACGGTTTCGCAAACCGTACCGTAATAATCGTAGCGTTCCGGTTTATAGTGGTTGGTGGTGCAGTGGAGGGTGAGAGAACGGCCGTTTACCGCCATCTTCTCCAACCGCGACACAAACGTCACCGGCAGCGTTTCACCCAGAAATGTTGGAATTTCATAGCTTTTGGGCATTATTTTTCTCCTGTAGAAAGCTGGTCAGCTGGTCAGCTTATCAGCTAAGAATGCTGAAATGCTGAAATGCTGAAGTGCTGAAATGCTTTTCCTCATCCTTTCACGGCTCCTTCGACCATGCCTTGCAAGAAGGCTTTGCGGGCGATGATGAAGATGATGATGCCGGGAATCATGATCAGGATGGAGGCAGCATTAAGCAGTTCGTTGTTGTTGCCGGTGAGCTGATTTTGAAAGTCAAACAGGCCCACGGTAGCGGTTTTCATAGCCGTGCTGGACAATAAAACGAGTGCTGTTAAGAAGTCGTTCCAGTTGTAGACAAAGTTGATTAGAAAGACAGATGCCAATCCGGGCAGCGACATCGGCACAATGACATAGATGAGTGCCTGCAAAGGTGTGGCGCCATCAACCGCCGCCGCTTCTTCCATCGCTTTCGGAATCGTTTCGTAAAATCCCTTCATGATCCAAATGCCAAACGGGATGCCAAACGAACCGTAAACCAAAATCATCACCAGATAGCTGTCCAAAATGCCTAAATCGCTGGCGAGTTTGAAAAGTGGGATGAGATTGGTCAGTCCGGGCAGCAGCATCATGCCTAAAATGAAGGTGAGCAGCACGTTGCGGCCGCGAAACTCAAGTCTGGCAAACGCATAACCGGCGGTGGCAGCGATGGTGGTTGTGACCAGTGCCCCGCCCAGGCTGTTGATGCCACTGTTCAAGATATTCCGCAAAAAGCGCGGGGTGGATAGTAACCGCTGGTAGTGCCCAAAGTAGAAGCCATCCTCAGGAACAAGGTTCCGTGATAGTCCAAAGCCTTGCGGTCTCAACGAGGTGAGAAAGGTGTAGACGATGGGGAAGAGCACAGCCAGACAGAGGAGGATAAGCAGGATGTGCAAGAGGTAGGGTTCTACTTTGCGCCAGGTTAGTTTGGTTTTGGTGGGGGTAACGGCCGTTTCACTCCTCATCCCACCCGTTTCAGTTGAACTAATTGTCATGATTCATTCCCCTAATACGAAATTTGCGTTTGCAGAGACCGGATGTAAACAACAGCTAATACGGCATTGATCAAAAACAAAATGACAGCAAGTGCCGCCCCATACCCAAAATTGAAAAACAAAATGGCTTCCCGATACATGTACAGACTAAGCACTTCTGTGGCGCGACCTGGACCTCCATTTGTAATAGAAAGGAACATCCCCGCCCCGTTAATTGCCTGGATTGTGAGAAAGACAATGGTCACTTGCGTCGTTGGCAGCACAATTGGCCATGTCACACGCCAAAATGCCTGCCAACGCGTCGCACCGTCAATCGCGGCGGCTTCAGTTACTTCACCGGGGATGGTTTGCAGTCCAGCTAACAAGAGCAGCATGGCAAACGCAACAGAGCGCCAAATTGTGGCAGAAACAACAACTCCCATGGCTCCAGAGTTCGTCCCGAGAAATGTGATGTCACCAAAAAGTGGCCCCAATAAGCGCTGTGCAATGCCAATTTCTGGCAAAAACAGCCAGCGAAACATGACGCTGGAGACGATTTCAGACAGCATCCAGGGGATGAAGATGATGGACATGTAGATACCGCTAAAGCGCAGCCCACGTTTAAAGATCAGCGCCAGTAAAAAGGCGAGTATCATCACCAGCACGACAAAAAAGATGCCGAAAACGGCCGTTAAGCGAAAGCTCTCCCAAAAATCGCCACTGTTAAAAATGATTTCAAAGTTGCGCAGCCCCACAAACTCAAGCTGCCCACGTCGAGACCGGTTCAGGCTGAGGTAGACGCTGAAAAGGGTTGGGTAGAGGGAAACGGCCGTGATAAACAACAGCGCCGGTGCAATCAACAGATAGGGATAAATTTTGCCCTGTCGCATGAATAAAAATCCTCCTCCGGCTGATTCAACATTCCGGAAGTTCGAAAACTTCCGGGATGTTTGTCGTTTAACGGTGCGTCAACTTAC